>CAZNBF010000090.1:0-4666 GCA_964571325.1 uncultured Acidimicrobium sp. | reverse complement strand
CGGTGGATAATGGCTGACCAACTTTGCAGTTGTCGCGGTAGATAGCAACAGCCTTAATGCCGAGTTCCCACGACAACATGTGCAGTGCTTCGATCTCTTCGATCGTTGCTTCTTCTGGCATGTTCACTGTCTTGGAGATTGCACCCGACAAGAACGGCTGAGCCGCTGCCATCATGCGCACGTGACCTTCGTAGTGAATGGTGTTGTCACCCATCGAGCAGGCGAACACTGGCAAGTGCTCGGCCTTCAAGTCGGGTGAGCCGACGATGGTCTTGTTGGTGTCGATGTACGCAATGACGCGATCGATGACCGGACCTTCGTAGCCCAAGTTCTTCAGCGCGCGTGGCACCGTCTGGTTAACGATGGACATGTTGCCGCCGCCGACCAACTTCTTGAACTTGACCAGGCCCAAGTCTGGCTCGATACCAGTGGTGTCACAGTCCATCATGAGGCCGATGGTGCCAGTTGGTGCAAGCACCGTTGCCTGGCTGTTGCGAACGCCGTACTCTTCGCCGTCGCGCACTGCGTTGTCCCATGCGAGGGTTGCAGCGTTGACGAGATCTTGCTGCACAACGTGTGCATTCACGATCTCGGCGTTGGCATCGCGGTGCATGCGCAACACGTTGAGCATGTAGCGCTCGTTAGCTGCGAAGCCGGCAAATGGCCCCATGCGGCTGGCGATACGTGCGCTTGTGGCGTACGCGTGGCCGGTCATCATTGAGGTAAGTGCACCGGCCCAAGCGCGGCCGCCGTCGGAGTCGTATGGCATGCCGAGTGCCATCAAGAGCGCACCAATGTTTGCGTAGCCCAAGCCCAACTGACGGAAGAGGTGGCTGTTCTCGCCAATCTTTTCTGTTGGGTAGTCGGCGTTGCCTACAAGAATTTCCTGTGCGGTGAACATCACTTCGATGGTGTGACGGTATGCGTCTACATCGAAGATGTCGTCATCGCTGAGGAACTTCAGCAAGTTGATGGATGCAAGGTTGCATGCCGAGTTGTCGATGTGCATGTATTCGCTGCATGGATTGGAACCGTTGATGCGGCCGGTTGCATGCGCGGTGTGCCACTTGTTAATGGTGGTGTCGAACTGCAAGCCTGGGTCGGCGCATTCCCACGAGGCGGTGGCAATTTGGCGCCACAAGTCGCGGGCACGAATGCTGCGAACTGGTGCACCATCCTTAACGGCCTTGTATGTCCAGTCGCGATCTTCCTTGACTGCGTGCATGAACTCGTCGGTGACGCGCACCGAGTTGTTGGCGTTTTGGTACTGGACGGAGAACGAGTCTTTGCCGTCGAGATCCATGTCGAAGCCGGCGTCGCGCAATGCACGTGCCTTTTGCTCTTCACGGGTCTTGCACCAGATGAACTCTTCAACGTCTGGGTGATCCACGTTCAAGATGACCATCTTCGCTGCACGGCGTGTCTTACCGCCGGACTTGATGGTGCCTGCTGAAGAGTCGGCACCGCGCATGAAGCTGACTGGGCCGGAGGCTGTGCCGCCACCCTTCAGGTGTTCTGCGCTTGAACGAATGTTGGACAAGTTGATGCCTGCACCCGAACCGCCCTTGAAGATGATTCCTTCTTCGCGGTACCAATTCAAGATGCCGTCCATGGTGTCTTCGGTGGCGAGAATGAAACAAGCGCTTGCTTGTTGTGGCACACCTGGCACACCAATGTTGAACCACACTGGCGAGTTGAATGCTGCGCGCTGCGTAACCAAAATGAATTTGAGTTCGTCGCGGAATGCCTCGGCCTCTTCGGTGTCGGCGAAGTAGCCACCCTCGATGCCCCAGTCGGCAATGGTGTTAGATACGCGGTCGATGACTTGGCGCAGTGAGTGCTCGCGCTCGGACGTGCCCGGCGTGCCACGGAAGTACTTCTGGGTAACGATGTTGGTGGCGTTTAACGACCAGCCCACTGGGAACTCGACGCCCAGCTGCTCGAACGCGATGCTGCCGTCTTTCCAGTTGTTGATGCGCGCGTCGCGCTTTTCCCACGCCACTTGGTCGTAGGGGTGCACCTCTGGTGTTGTGAACTTGCGTCCGATGCCGATGGTGAGACGCTCTGGTGCGAGTGACATGTTGTTGCTTCCTTGCTTGTTTTGGTAGTCGTTTGTAGAACTTCGGTATTGCTGAAAACTGGTAAATCCTTGCATCCACTGGCTCTGGAGGGATTTCCAAGGGGGTCAGGCCACCACCGCAGCTAGGGCCAAAAACTCGACCACAACATGTTGTGTTGAAACTGTCCCCTTTGCAGATCCATCCACAACTGGTAGGGAATGATTACAGCATTGTAATTCCCTCTTGTCAACCATCCCTCAATATTTTTTAGTCTCTCCGTCCCTTACCCATCAACGCTTTGCGAGATTTCCAAAAAAGAAATCAAATTGTCATAACTGGCCTCGAATGGGAGGTTACGGCCATACCCCTGTGTGAAGGAAGTGGATAACCCTGTGTATTTCTTTTTCTTTCTGGGGACAGCCTTGTGGACATTGGGCCAAATAGGTGGACAACTACCCCCAGCCTGTTGATAACTCCCTAAACCAGGGCCGAGACCGTGACGGGAATGCCGTTCATCACCGAATTGCCCGAAAGGGGGTCCATCTCGTTGTGGTCGGTGAGCACGTTGGAGTTAACCCCGGCGCGCTTTGCAGCCACATTCATTTGTGTGCCGCTCATGTCGTGCCCCCAACCGTGAGGAAGGCTGACAACGCGTTCGCGAATGTCGGACGTGTATTCAACAACTGCATCAACATGACCAACACGGCTAGTGATGCGCGCTTGCTCGCCTTCCTTCACACCAATTCGTGCAGCATCGTTGGGATGCATTTGCAACGTGCAACGTGGTTTGCCTTTTACCAACACTTCGATGTTGTGCATCCACGAATTATTTGATCGAAGATGACGACGACCAACTAACAACAATTGTTCGTCATCCACTTCGTGCATCGATTGCTCGAGGCGCGGCAAGTCGGCAAGCAGTGCTGGCGGAGCAAGCTCTACTTTGCCACTGACGGTGCGCAACATCTCTGGCAGTCGTGGCTCGAGCGGCCCAAAGTCGATGCCGTGCGGGTGCTGCTTCATGTGCTGCAGGCTGATGCCATTGGCGTTTTCGCCAAACCCGTCGCCGTATGGCCCTGTGCGCAACATCAAATCCAACATGCGGTCTGCGCCGCGCGCGCCCGTTGCATCAAGTTGTTCGCGCACTTGCTCGGCCGTTAAGCCGTTGGTTGGCGAAGAAGAATCTTTCATGATGCTTCCAATAAACGCATCAAGTGTGAAGTCGTCGACAACCGCCGGGTCGACACCAGCGCCCATGCCTTGCGCAATGCCTGCAATCTTCAAAAAGATTTCCCACTCATCTGGCTGCGAAGGATCACGTTCGAAAACTGGTTCGCTGTAATTGGCAACGTTGCGAATTGAAAAACCAGTGAACACCAAATCGAAATGGCTTCGCTCCAGATGCGACGGCGGCGGCAAAATCACATCTGCATAACGTGTTGTTTCGTTCAGATAAATGTCCACCGAAATCATAAACTCGAGCGACTTCATTGCATCTTCCAACGCCAGCGTGTTTGGTGTAGACAACACGGGGTTACCGCCCGCGGTAATCATCGCCTTTATTTGTCCTTCGCCAGGCGTTGCAATCTCTTCTGCCAAAACACTGACCGGATACTCGCCTAACGCTTCCGGAAACTTGCGCACTCGCGAATATCCACGACCGATTTGGAAGCCCTTGCCCGAGCCTTTTGCGCCACGCGTTGTTGGGCCGCCCGCAGCAGGGGTTGGAAACATGACGCCACCCTCGCGATCCAGGTTTCCCGTAATGGTGTTGACCACATCTACCAACCAGCTGGCTGTAGTGCCGAAGCTGACGGTGCACGTGCCAATGCGTCCGTAAACCAATGCCTTGTCGGCCGCGGCAAACTCGCGCGCCAATCGCTTAATTGTTTCGGCGTCTACGCCCACCGCTTTCGCCACCGCTTCTGCAGTAAACGGTGCAAGTGCTGGCGGCAATACATCGAGCCCCGCAATGTGCGGCCTCACGTGATCGCCAACGTTGGCCAAGCCCTCGCTGAAAATGGTGTTCGCAATTGCTGCAAGCAACAGCGCGTCTGCACCCGGGCGAATGGCAATCCATTCGTCGGCGTTCTCTGCCGTCTTGCTCTTGCGCGGGTCGATCACCACAAGTTTTCCACCGCGTTCGCGCATTGCTTCCAAGCGGCCGGGGAAATCTGGCGCGGTGCACAAACTGCCGTTAGATGCATACGGGTTTGCACCCAACATCAAGATGTAATTGGTGCGATCCAAGTCGGGTATTGCGACAGATGCCGAAGTGCCAAACATGTAGCCCGAACTCACTTGCTTCGGCAATTGATCGACCGACGACGCACTGAATCGTTGCTTTGTGCCAAGCGCCTGCAACCACACTCGGTTGTAAATCAGTGGCGACAAGTTGTGCGCATTTGGATTACCCAAGTACACACCGACGACGCCGCGACCATGCTTCTCGATTACGCCCATGAGCCCGCGTTCAACTTCTGCCCACGCTTCGTCCCACGTCACTTCAACGTGTTTGCCATCGCGCTTAATCATTGGTTTGCGAAGACGGTCTGGGTCTTCGTGCAGTTGCTTCAGCGTGCTGCCCTTTGGGCAAATGAAACCTT
>CAZNBF010000089.1:0-4710 GCA_964571325.1 uncultured Acidimicrobium sp. | reverse complement strand
CACTCCACCAAACTCAACCTCATTCGAAGCAAGCAGGTAGAGCAGGCTTTGGCGAACAACAACGGCAAACTTCCGTTTGCCAACCGCGACAGCTTCGATGCCTACGTGTTTTGCGCCGATTATCACCGTGATGTCATTGTGGGCAACTCCACGATGTCGGGCAACAACGTTGAGGTGTGGGGCTCTGCTCGTTTTTCGCGCGAATGGCTGCACGTGCTGTATCGCATTGCGCCGCAGGTGCAACTGCCGGCACTTAACGGCGCGCAGCATCATCGAGTGCTCTTCTTCTTACCTAAGTGGCACAACATGGTGGACAGGAGCGCAACCATTTCGTTGCTTCATGCGCTGGGCAAGCTTGCCAACATTCAATTGGTCATCAGCGGCCACGTGCGGGGCGACGACACCCAGTTGTCGGCCAGCGAAACAGCAGAGATAGCGGCGTTGCCGTCTGTGGTGTTTGCACCGCAGGGAGCAAACTCGGTGTCACTCATTCGCGAAAGCAACGCCCTCATTGATGTGGATTCAAGCATTGCATTCGATGCCGTGCAATTGGGCAAGTTGTACATCCGGCCAAAGTATTTGCAGGATGCAGCAGTGCGAACGGTGTACGACGAGTTTGGCGGTGCGTTGCAGGCCACGACACAAGACGAGGTTGTTTCTGCTTTAAGTGCGCAGGAGCTACCTGTGGTGAGCGTGCCCGATGCGTTTCGCTTGGCAGTAATTGGCGACGAGGCCAGCAATATTTCGCAACAGTATGTGTTGCGGTTGCGCCAACTTATGCAGCAATAAGCAGCGACGACTCTTCTTGCGCGGCGGTGTCTTGCGCATCTTTCACGTGGCGCTTGCGCCAGCGATACAAGTTGTTGGAATGCGTGATGATGTAGATCGAACTCATGACGACGAAGCCCGGCTTGTTAAAGACAATGGCGTAGACCATCCAGGGAAGCGAACTGGTTAAGACCAAGCCCCAGCCCCACCACTTGCGGGCGCCAACCATCCACATGCCGCCAATGGCGACAAGTTCGAACCCCACAAGGATCCAGCTCCAGGTTGCTTCAGTCATGACAACAGTTAATCGTGTTTAATCCTTCCGAAACTGCGGATTTACTGGCATAATGTGGGCTATGGCAGATGAAACCGTTTCAATAGACAAAATAGACAGAGAAATTCTCAGTATTCTGCAAACTGACGGACGAATCGCTTGGCAAACCCTTGGCGACCGGGTGCATCTGTCGCCCAATGCCGTTGCAGAGCGGGTTCGTCGCCTCACCAGAACAGGCGTGATTAAGGGGTTTCGCGCCGAGATCAACCAGGCGGCCCTGGGTCGAACCCTCGAGGCCGTAATCGACGCCCGCATGCCCCACACCCAAGGGTTCGACGATGCCGTCATGAAACGCGACGACGTGCTGTGGGCCGCCCATGTCACGGGCGAATCCGACGTAACCCTTGCCGTTGCTTGCAATGGCACAGCCGGCCTAGACGCCCTCCTCAAGTGGCTGCAGCGCGAAGGCGCCACCGAAACCCATACTGACGTGGTGCTCAGCAAGATCCGCTAATCCCTCTCCGGTTTGATTTAGCAGTCTCGGCGGTAGAGTGCTAACGCATATTCCCATTGGTTTTTCGGAGGTTGTCATGTCCAAGATCATCGCGTTTGACGAAGAAGCCCGCCGCGGCCTCGAAAACGGAATGAACAAGTTGGCCGATGCCGTGCGCGTCACGCTCGGGCCAAAAGGTCGCAATGTTGTGCTCGACAAGAAGTGGGGCGCACCAACGATCACGAACGACGGCGTATCAATCGCCAAAGAAATCGACCTCGAAGACCCATACGAGCGCATTGGCGCCGAACTGGTCAAAGAAGTAGCCAAGAAAACCGACGACGTCGCCGGTGACGGAACCACCACCGCAACCGTGCTTGCTTGGTCGATGGTGCACGAAGGCCTTCGCAACGTTGCCGCTGGCGCAAACCCAATGAGCCTCAAGCGCGGCATCGAAGCAGCCATCGAGGCTGCAGTCGCCAGCATTCGTTCGCTTGCCAAAGAAGTCGACTCCAAGTCGCAGATTGCGCAAGTTGCATCGATCTCGTCGGCCGACGAAGAAATTGGCCGCATGATTTCGGAAGCCATCGACAAGGTGGGCAAAGACGGCGTCATCACCGTTGAAGAGAGCCAGACCTTCGGCATGGAGATGGACTTGGTTGAAGGAATGCGCTTCGACAAGGGCTACATCTCGCCATATTTCGTAACCGACACCGACCGCATGGAAGCCGTCATCGAAGACGCCTACATCTTGCTCGTTGGCGGAAAGATTTCAGCAGTGCGCGACTTGTTGCCACTGCTTGAAAAAGTGATGCAGGGTGGCCGCCAGTTGGTCATCATTGCCGAAGACATCGAGGGCGAAGCACTTGCCACACTCGTTGTCAACAAAATCCGCGGCACGTTCAAGAGCGTGTCGGTGAAGGCACCAGGCTTCGGCGATCGTCGCAAGGCCATGTTGCAGGACATCGCCATCCTCACTGGTGGCCAGGTCATCAGCGAAGAAGTTGGCCTCAAGTTGGAGAACACCACACTCGAGTTGCTTGGCCGCGCCAAGAAAGTTGTCGTCACCAAAGACGAAACAACGATCATCGAAGGTGCCGGCGAAGATTCCGACATCAAGGGCCGCATCTCGCAGATCAAAGCCGAGATCGAAAACACCGACAGCGACTACGACCGCGAGAAGTTGCAAGAGCGCCTGGCCAAGTTGTCCGGTGGCGTTGCCGTTTTGAAGGTGGGCGCTGCAACTGAAGTGGAGCTGAAGGAAAAGAAGCACCGCATCGAAGATGCCGTCAGCACCACCAAGGCCGCAATTGAAGAAGGCGTTGTCCCTGGCGGCGGCGTTGCACTATTGCGTTCGCAAGATGCCGTCAACAAGGTTGCCGAATCGCTGAAGGGCGACGAAGCAACGGGCGCACGCTTGGTTGCCAAGTCGCTTGAAGCACCGCTGAAGCAAATTGCCGAAAACGCTGGCATGGAAGGCGGAGTAGTCGTCGAGAAAGTGCGCAACATGAAGGGCAGCGAAGGCCTCAATGCCGCAACAGGCGAATACGAAGACCTCGTCAAACTTGGTGTTATCGACGCAGCCAAAGTAACCCGCTCTGCACTGCAGAACGCTGGCTCCATTGCTGCGTTGTTCCTCACCACCGAGGCTGTCATTGCCGACAAGCCAGAAGAAAACTCACCAATGCCAGGCGGAGGCATGGAGGACTACTAGTCCCCACGCCAATATCAGCAGAAGTTTTCTTTCAAGATGATTGCGCTCGCTACCGCTCAGTTGGCGCGCGGGCTCGATCACGACCTGGACATTCTTTCCGAAGCTCTCGACGCAATCGGCCAACCATGGCAGATTGTGGATTGGGACGACGCGTCTGTCGACTGGTCAGCGTTTTCTATCGTGGTGTTGCGCAGCACGTGGGACTACTACAAACGACTTGACGAGTTCACGCGCTGGATTAATGCAACCGCACAGGTAACGCAGCTGTACAACCCTGCCGAAATCGTGCACTGGAACCTAGACAAGCAGTACCTTGCTCAACTTATTGCCGCAGGCATACCTGTTATGTCGACAACGTTCATCAACTCGGTTAGCGACATTGATGAACAACAGTTGCAACACGACATCATCATCAAGCCAACCGTAAGCGCAGGGTCGAACAACACCGCACGTCACCGCCGCGAACCAGCAGCGGCGCGTCAGCACATCGAGAAAATTCTTGCGTCAGGCACTTCGGTTTTGTTGCAGCCGTATCAGCCAAGCATCGACGTGAATGGCGAGACATCACTCGTGTATCTGGGCGGCCTTTTCAGTCACGCGTTTCGCAAGGGCCCAATCTTCCGCGGCACCGAACAAACGCACAACGGCGCGTTCATTGACGAAGAAATTTCTGCGCGCACCGCAACCCCAGCGGAATTAGTGCTCGGTAATCAAGTGCTGGCATTCCTTGCTCAACGTTTTACCGACCAGCCCCTCTACGCGCGCATCGACATGGTGACGAACGAAAGCGGTGTGCCAGAAATCATGGAAATCGAATTAACCGAGCCCTCGCTGTATCTACACCTCGACGCCGAAGCACCAATTCGCGCAGCTTCCGTGCTTGCTAGCGCAGCCGCAGCAACGCACAAGTAACCTTGACCGCATGAGCGAACCACTTTCACCATCGGTCGGCATGGGTGTTATCCATCTCTTCGGCCACCCCGCAGCCGACTTTGACGCACAAGCCCTCATCGCAGCCGTCAACGACGCGAAGGGCCGTGGAACACAAGTAGTCACCGTTGCAATGCTCGGCCACAAAGCCGACATGGCATTCATGGCTGTCTCGGCCGACATGCGCGAACTGCGCGCACTACAAACCGCCATTCAAAATGCCGGCGTCTTCATTTCTGACAGCTACGTATCGCTTACCGAGGTAAGCGAATACGCCGCCAACGTGCCCGAGGAAATGCGCAATGCACGTCTGTACCCACAGGTTCCTGTTGCTGGCAAGAACGCATGGTGTTTCTACCCCATGTCGAAACGGCGCGACCCAGAAAACAACTGGTTCACGTTGCCATTCGACAAGCGCAGCGAACTGATGATGGAACACGGCAAGAGCGGGCGCGCCTTCGCAGGCCGAGTAGTGCAATTAGTAACCGCATCTGCCGGCTTCGACGACTACGAGTGGGGAGTGACCCTGTT
>CAZNBF010000088.1:0-4756 GCA_964571325.1 uncultured Acidimicrobium sp. | reverse complement strand
GAAAACAGCGCGCGCACATTGTGGCCACTGATTGGCACACGATGACCAGTGCGGCTGATGAAACCCAACTGCACACCCGTTGCCGGGTCGACCACCGTAAACAGTTGTTCGTGGCCTGCGGCGTCAACTACCACGTCGGTGAGTAGCGGTACGCCCGCTGCCGCAAGTGCCTGCTGCACAAAACCTGCATTGAGCACTTCAATCGCAATGTGCTGCACGCCAGAACCATGCGCGTCCAAATGCGCGCGAACCGCTGGGTCGTTACCTGGGCCAACTAACACCACTGTCACGCCGCCCGCCGTTGCCGCAACGATGTCGGCATCCTCTGTTTGCTCAATGGAAAAACCAAGCGTTGTAAGAAATGCCGAAGCGGTTGCCAAGTCGACCACTGCAACAACAACGTGGTCGATACGAACGGCAACCGTGTCGAGCGCGCTCAGCAACGTGTCGGCAATTTTTGTTGGCGAAGCTTCGCCGCGTTCATGAGCAACTTCGATGCGGTGCGTCTCTGACAGCACGGTGCGAAACACTTGCTCGGCAAAGTCGGCATCGACGCCGCTGTTGATTGCCCACTGCCGACGAGTGGTGAGTACTTCGCGCACTCGCTGCGGTTGGATCACTGCAGTTGCGGTTCCGGCTTTCACCTCGGCAACTTCTCGGCACACTTCCATGCGTTGTGCGAGCAGCGCAACGATGGCGGCATCGATCTGATCGATCTTCTCTCGTAGCTCAGGAAGATCGCGGGCCATGACTACCTGCGCCACCACGATTTGCGCGAACGATGCGGAGCAACAAGTTTCTCTACATGTTTCGCAAGCACATCCATTTCGATATTCACTGCGTCGCCAGGTTTGCGCACACCAAGTGTGGTGACGGCGGTGGTGTGGGGGATGACGGCAACGCTGAAGGTGTCTTTGGTGAGGTTGAAAGCTGTTAACGAAATGCCGTCAACGGTGACAGAACCTTTTTCAACGATCAGGTGCATGTACTCGCGCGGAATACGAATTACTAAATCTGGTGCAGGCGCAACTACATGGCCAACGGCATCAACATGCCCAAGCACCATGTGCCCGCCGAGTCGATCGCCAAGCGCCATCGGTCGCTCGAGGTTGACTGGGTCGCCTGCATGAAGGGAGCCCAAGTTGGTTCGCGAATAGGTTTCGTCGCTGACGTCGGCGTCCCACCATGATGTTCCGTCGGTGGCAACAACGGTGAGGCAGCAACCGTTGACGGCAATGGATGCGCCGAGGCCGGAACCCTGCAGCACCAGGTTCGCCCCGATGCGCAGGCGAGAGCCATTGCGCTCGGCTACTTTGCCCAGTTCTTCTACGATCCCGGTGAACACAGCAGTTCACACTACTTATATAGACCGTGGTTAGGCGGGGGGATTGCGGCCCTGAAGCGGTAGGTTGGAGGGGTCCGTTGGGGCTTTCAGCGCCGGCGAGATGCTTCTCATCATCCGATGAAGAGCGACCTCAGGTCCCGCAATCCGGCGGGCACACGAAAGGCAATACTGTGGCAACTGCCCCAAAAAGCGAAACAATCGCCAAGCATCGTTCACATGCAACCGACACGGGCTCACCAGAAGTGCAGATCGCACTCCTCACCGAGCGAATCAACAGCCTCACCGAGCACCTCAAATCACACGACAAAGATCACCACAGTCGTCGAGGCCTCTTAATGATGGTTGGCCGTCGTCGCCGCATGCTTGACTATGTAAAGGCCCGTGACATCGAGAAGTATCGAAAACTGCTCGAAGACCTCGGTCTGCGTCGCTAACGCACGCCTCAGTAATAACTACATAACGAACAACCAGTAGTCGGTTGTCAGTCGCTGATAGCGCAGCGAGCCAATTCGGGCTCACGTTGCGAAATTGCCGACTGGGAATCGACCGGTTGTTCCTCAAACTCTGAACGATTGTCAACAGACATGTCAGAGACGAAAGGACATACCCATGGCTGACGCCATTTCAGTATCGGCACCTGTTTCAGGCACCGACAAAACACTCACCTTCGAAACCGGCAAATTTGCCTTGCAGTCGCAAGGTGCGGTTATCGCCAAGATTGGTGAGACCACCGTTCTTGCCACAGCAAACGCCGCAAAGGGCGTGCGTGACGGCATCGACTTCTTCCCACTCACCGTGGACGTTGAAGAGCGCGCCTATGCAGCAGGAAAAATCCCAGGCTCGTTCTTCCGTCGTGAAGGCCGTCCAAGCCAGGCAGCAATTCTTACTTGCCGACTCACCGACCGACCATTGCGCCCAGCTTTCCCAGATGGCTACCGCAACGAGACACAAGTGGTCATCACGGTTATCGGTGCCGACCAAACCAACCCGCACGACGTGTTGGCAATCAACGCAGCATCCGCATCATTCATGATCTCCGGCATTCCATTCGACGGCCCAATTGGCGCCGTTCGTTTGGCATTCAGCCAAGACGGTCAATGGATTGCACACCCAACATTTGAAGAGGGCGAAGAGTCCACATTCGAATTGGTTGTTGCCGGCCGCGAACTCGACAACGGCGATGTTGCCGTGATGATGGTGGAAGCAGGCGGAACCGAAAAGAGTTTCACCTATTACGCAGAAGGCGCACCGAAAGTAACTGAAGAAGTTATTGCCAGTGGCTTGGATGCATCCAAGGTGTTCATCAAAGAGTCCATCAAGTTGCAGCGTCAACTTGTTGCCAGCGTGATTGCAACTCGTGGCCCAATCGAGCCATTGAAGTACACACCAGTGTTGGATTACACCGACGAGTTGTTCGCAGCTGTCGAGCGTGTTGCAACCACCACATTGCAGCCAGCAATTCGCATTGCTCTGAAGAGCGATCGCAATGCAGCAATTGATGCAGCAACAGCCGAGACACTCACCGCACTTGCCGAAGAGTTTCCAGGCCAGGAAAAGCAGATCAAAGAAGCAGTTCGTTCACTCACCAAGAAGTTGGTGCGTAAGCGCGTTGTGGACGAAGGCATCCGTATCGACGGACGTGGCCCTGCCGATTTGCGCGCAGTTTCCGCAGAAGTAGGCCTCATCCCAACCGCACACGGAACGGGTTTGTTCCAGCGCGGTGAGACACAGGTGCTCAACGTTCTGACCATGGCAATGCCGAAGATGAATCAGATGATCGACTCGATCACCCCTGAAACATCGAAGCGTTACATGCACGACTACAACATGGCTCCATGGGCCAACGGTGAAACCGGCCGCGTAGGCAGCCCGAAGCGCCGCGAAATCGGACACGGTGCACTTGCAGAGCGCGCCTTGTTCCCAGTCGTTCCAAACCAAGAGAAGTTTGCTTACACATTGCGACTCGTGTCGGAAGTGTTGTCGTCCAACGGCAGCACCTCGATGGCGTCGGTTTGTGCATCAAGCCTTTCCTTGATGGACGCAGGCGTTCCAATCATTGCCCCAGTGGCCGGTATCGCGATGGGCTTGATCTTCGATCAGGGCAAATACACCGCACTCACCGACATCTTGGGCGCTGAAGACGCATTCGGCGACATGGACTTCAAAGTTGCCGGCACCGCAGACGCAGTGACCGCATTGCAACTTGACACCAAGATCGAAGGAATCCCGAGCGAAGTTTTGGCCGCTGCGTTGCAGCAGGCAAAAGATGCTCGCCTCAAGATCCTCGGCGTGATGAACGCAGCAATTGATGCACCACGTGCAACGGTTGCAGCAAGCGCACCGAAGATCGTTACCTTCACCATTCCATTGGACAAAGTTGGTGAAGTGATTGGGCCTAAGGGCAAGGTCATTAACACCATTCAGCAAGAAACCGGCGCAGAGATCAATGTCTCCGACGACGGCGCAACGGGAATCATCACCATTGGTTCACCAGACAACGCCAAAGTTGAAGATGCACGCTCACGCATTCTTGCCATTGTCGATCCACCAACAGCAGACTTGGGCGCAACCTACACGGGTCGCGTTGTCAACATCGCGCAGTTCGGTGCATTCGTCAACATCCTTCCTGGTCGTGACGGCCTCGTGCACATCTCCAAGTTGGGCAACGGTCAGCGCATCGCAAAGGTTGAAGACGTTCTCAACATCGGCGACGAAGTGCAGGTTCGTGTAGACGACATCGACGACCGTGGCAAAGTGAGCCTTTCGCTCATCGGCCCCGACGGCGAGCCAATGAAGGGTTCCGGAAGCGGCCCATCCGAAGGCGGAGATCGTGGCCCACGCCCAGAGCGTGGCGGTGGACGTGACGGTGGCCGAGGCAACGACCGCGGTGGTCGTGGCGGCAATGATCGTGGCGGACGCGGCGGCAACGACCGTGGTGGTCGCGGTGGCAATGATCGTGGCGGTTCAAGCCGCAACGACGGTGGCGCTCGTCGCGAGCCAAACCGTGGATCAAAGCCTGCCGAGCCAGCCGTTGACAATGCCGTCTCCGTAAGTTTCGAAGACGAATTCGACAACGAGTTCAACGGTTAATTCCCGGATCTCTGTTGTTTTCGTTTACGGCTAATCTCGCAACATGATCAAGGTCGGAGTCATCGGCGCCGCAGGGCGCATGGGTGCCACGGTGTGCAACGCCGTAGCTGCCGACCCTGATCTCGAACTCGTAGCAGTGGTTGACCCTGGTTCGCCAGGTTCAACCACTCACGGGCTCACCATTGCTAAAGATTTGCGTGCGCTTGCTGATGCACATGTAGACGTAGCAGTCGATTTCACAATTGCCGACGCTTCACGCGTGACGCTTCCTTGGTTGGCAATGCACAGCATTCATGCTGTTGTTGGCACCACAGGTTTTAC
>CAZNBF010000087.1:0-4899 GCA_964571325.1 uncultured Acidimicrobium sp. | reverse complement strand
ACCGAGATACCTACGTCGACGGCTGGACGAACACCCGACTTGAACAAGTTGTCTTGCAAGTACACCTGACCGTCGGTGATCGAGATCACGTTGGTTGGAATGTATGCAGACACGTCGCCAGCTTTGGTTTCAATCACTGGAAGTGCAGTGAGTGAACCTGCACCGTTTGCGTCGCTCAATTTCGCGGCGCGCTCGAGCAAGCGGCTGTGTAGGTAAAACACGTCGCCTGGGTAAGCCTCACGACCTGGTGGGCGGCGCAAGAGCAATGACATCTGGCGATAAGCCTCTGCTTGCTTCGACAAGTCGTCGTACACCACGAGTGCATGCTCGCCGTTTTCCATCCAGTGCTGACCCATTGCGCAACCTGCATAAGGGGCGAGGTATTTAAACGGTGCTGGATCGGACGCAGGAGCAGCCACGACAACGGTGTACTCAAGTGCGCCGTATTGACGGAGCACTTCTACCGTTTGAGCAATGGTGGAACCCTTCTGACCAATAGCGACGTAGATGCACTTCACACCCAAGCCGCGCTGGTTAATGATGGTGTCGATAGCGACCGTGGTTTTGCCGGTCTTGCGGTCTCCAATGATCAATTCGCGCTGTCCACGACCGATTGGGGTCATGGCGTCGATTGCTTTGATACCGGTTTGTAGCGGCTCGTGCACTGGCTTGCGGCCCATGATGCCTGGTGCCTGAACTTCTACACGTCGTGAGATGGAACCAACGATGTCGCCTTTGCCGTCGATTGGGGTTCCCAACGAGTTGACAACGCGACCCAACATTGCATCGCCTACTGGCACCGACAAAATGCGTCCGGTTGCTTTTACTGGCTGGCCTTCTTCAATGCTGAATGCCTCGCCAAGAACTACGGCGCCGATCGAATCTTCGTCCAAGTTGAGCGCCAAACCAACAACGCCACCTTCGAACTCGAGCAATTCGTTTACTGCGCAGTCGGGCAAACCGCTGACGCGAGCAATACCGTCACCTACTTCGGTGACGCGACCAACGGTGCGAGCCTCGGTCGATGGCTTGTAGCCATCAAGACCTTTGGTAATCGCCGCCGCAATGTCGCTTGCGGAAAGTGTTAATTCAGCCATAAATGTGTCCTTTCAGAACAAAAAATCAGATCCGTGTCTTCAATTGGTCGAGGCGGGTGCGAACGGTGTCATCAATGACTTCGTCGCCAACAACAGCAACGAGACCACCAAGAACACTTGGGTCGACAACAACTTTCAAGTTGACAGGCTTACCCGTCACTTTTGCTAACGCTGCAGCAAGGCGTGTTTGCTGATCGGCACTAAGCGCAACGGCGCTGCGGATCTCGGCAACTTCTTGCTGCTTTTCGCTTGATGCGCGCTTAACCAACGAATCGATGATTGCTGGCAACTCACGAACTTGGCCGCTGTTCACGACAAGCGAAACCAACTGCGTTGTGGTGTCGGATGCTTTGCCACCCAACAACTGCTCGGCAACAAGTTGACGGCGCTCGGTTGGAATGGTGTTGTCGGTGAGTGTTGCACGCAACTGCTCGTTGGATTCGAATGCACGAGCCACGCGAAAGAGTTCGTCTTCGACGCGGTCGAGTGTTCCCTCGGCCTGCGCAATTTCGAACAACGCGCGTGCGTATGCCTCTACTTTGACACTGCTCATCGTGCAGCTCCCACGCTGGTGATGAACGCCTCGATGAGGTCGTTCTTGGTTTGGTCGGTCAGTGTGGCTTCAACAACAACCGGTGTTGCCAATGCAGCCAGCATCGAAATCTCGGCGCGAAGTTCGTCCGAGCTACGACCACGAGCCGCGCTCAAATCGGTTTCGGCCTTGGCTTCAAGTTCGGCAACTTCGGCAATGATCCGAGTGCGACCTTCGGTCAGCACTGCTGCCGCCTGTGTGTCGGCTTCGGCCAACATACGTGCACGCTCGCCTGCGATATCGCCAAGTGCTGCACGAATATTCTTCGCATCCGAATCGGCATTGACCTTTGCGGCCGCAGCGTCATCAAGTTCCTTCTGAATTTTCTCGGTGCGAGCGTTGAAGCTCTTCTTAATTGCAGGGCCGGCAAACTTGACCAACGCAGCAACCACGATGACTGATGCAAGGCCGCCGTAAATGATTTCGGCGGTCTCTGGCAACAACCAGTGGTGAGTGACGGTTGGATCTTCGGCTGCCAACAAGGCATTGACGTACTGGATCATGAACGCGCTCCTGTTTGCATAACTTGTTGCACGGCTTTCTGAACTACACCAGCGTCAGGAGACTTGCCCACTGCAAGCTGCGTAGTGCGTTCAGTAACCGATGCGACAGCCGCGGCCACTTGGTCGCGTACCGCCAATCGTGCAGCGCTGATTTCGGCATCTGCTGCGGCTCGCTTAGATGCGATCCGTGCATTTGCTTCAGCAATCTTGGCGCTGCGTTCTTCGTCCAATGTTTGGCGTGCCTTGTCGACGCGTGCTGATGCCTCGGCACGAACCTCGGCAAGTGCTGCTTCGTACTTCGAAACGTCGGTCTTTGCGGCCGTGCGAGTTGCGTCGGCTTGTTCAAAATCCTCACGAATTCCGTTGTAACGAGCGTCCATTCCCTTTTTCAATTTTGGGAAGAGAAACACACGCATGATGACCAGGAACACCAAGAACGAACCGGCACCCCAGATGAGCTCTTTGCCCTCTGGAGAAATTGGGTTCGGCCCTGTTGTTTCAGCCGCAGTGGTTGCCTCGCCCGAGGTGGTTTCCTCTTCGGCGGAAACGCGCACCTCGACCAGGTCGCCCTGCAATGTCGTTACATGAACTCGCATTGGATCAGGCGAACTTCAGCAAGATGAAGGCAACGAAGCCGATAAGTGCAAGGGCTTCGGTAAATGCAACACCGAGGAACATGGTGGTACGAACCATGCCTGCGGACTCTGGCTGGCGTGCCATTGCTTCGATGGCCTTACCGAAAATCATTCCGATTCCGATGCCTGGTCCAATCGCGGCGAGACCGTAAGCAAGACCGGCCATCTGTGCAGCCGAGTTCGCCTTGAGTTCTGCAGGCGTGAGCTCTGCAGCCACGCGTGCACTGACGTGTGCGATTCGTGTTAACGCTTCCATGTTTCTATCTCCTGTTTTGTTTTGTTATTTGTGGGTAACTATTTGGTATTCGAACTTTGCTTAGTGCTCTGGGTGCGTTGCCCCACCGATGTACACCGCGGTAAGCACCGTGAAGATGTACGCCTGGAGGAACGCAACCAAGATCTCGAAGGCCGTCAAGAAAATGAGTAGGCCGAATGGCAAGATGCCAATTGGAATGAGGAAGAAGCGCATGGTCTCGGCTTGGATCAACGACTGCGAGAGCAGTGCGAAGATCACGAGCAACAAGTGACCAGCGAGCATGTTGGCGAAAAGACGAACGGCGAGCGAGAACGGACGAACCACAAGTGTGGAAATCAGTTCGATCGGTGTAACCAAGATGTAGAGCGCCTTTGGTACTCCTGGAGGAAACAACACGTTCTTGAAATAGCCAAACAAACCTTGGTGCTTAATGCCGGTTGCGTTAAACACAACCCACACCAAAAGCGCCATGAATGCGGGAATACCCATGCGTGCAGTTGCTGGCATCTGGATGAACGGAATAATTCCTGGCAAGTTGCACAAGTAAATGAACACAAACATGGTGAGAAGGAACGGCGTCCACGCCATGCCGCTCTTGCCCATCGTTTCCATGATGATGTTCTTCTCGATGAACTCGACAATGATCTCGGCCAAGTTGCGCGCACCCTTAGGTGCTTTGCGCGCGTCTTTCATTGATGCAACAAGAAACAACACCGTTCCGATAAGCGCGGACAAAATTGCAATGATGACCACTTTGTTGATGCCAGGAACAACATCTTTCCAACGAAGGATGGTGTTGATTGGTGGAAAGCTAAAACCGCGACCTTCTCCAGCTGCTGGAACAAGCTTTTCGACTAGTTGCATTGCGAGTTGCGTTGAGAACACTGTTGTCATCCTGTTGTATCGACTAGTTGTTTGTTGACTGTGAAACTTGGTCTTGCTGTGAAGTCTGTTTCGGCTTGAGGCCGGGGAACGCGAGCGACAAAGAAACATAGCGCAATTCCCAGAAGAGCAACCCAACGTGGGCTATGACAATGGTCAAGCACAAGGGCACGAGCTCGACCCACGCCTCATTGCGCACGAGATACACGGCAGCGGCGATAACCGCCAGCCGCACGATGTAGCCAAACAAGGTGGCCCCCATCATCAGGGCATACGAGATTTTGGCCGTGTACGAGACCATGAATGCGGCAACTGCGAAATTGCCCAACACAATGGCCAGCCCGTAGGCAGCCGACCAGGAGCCGTTTACCCCCCAGATAAACGCTGGAGCACCAATCAGAATCGGGGCAACGAACACGCCGCGCTTGATCAAGTCGCGAACAATTGCGGCTTCAGGCGCCGGGCCGCTATCGCTCATTGCGAGAACTGAAACGAATTGAGGATCGTCGTTCTTCATGCGTCTTTCGTTTCCCGCTGATGGCTTGTGGTGTCCTGCAAGCGCTGCTTGGCTAACGCCTCAATGTGCGTTCCGTAGGTGTAATACAACCGAGCGAAATTACCGACAACGGAGAAAATCACTAAGCCAATAGTGAAGAGTGGCATCGTTCCTATTGCAGAATCAATGATCAGGCCGATCACCGTAAACACCAGCACGCTGATTGCCATTTCCGGACCGCGACCTAGAGAATCGCTCGAACCAGTCAACGCCACCTTCTTTTTCGGGACGAGTTTTTTGGTGAGGGACTTCATGCTTTTGGGTGCATCCAGACGCTTGTGAAACTAAGTACAAACTAGACGCGAGGCCCCAAACCGACCAAACCGCTCGTGCGTTTGTGCAGCCTCAGTCGTTGATTTCGGTGGTTTCGTTGGCCCG
>CAZNBF010000086.1:1166-4935 GCA_964571325.1 uncultured Acidimicrobium sp. | reverse complement strand
CTCGCGCAGCGTTGCAAAACGCAGCGTCGATCGCAGCGTTGGTTATCACCACCGAGTGCCTCGTTGCAGACAAGCCAGAAAAGAACGGCGCACCAGCAGGTGGCGGCGGAATGCCTGGCGGCGGAATGGGAATGATGTAAGTCGTTTCCCAAACGAACAACAAGCAGTCGAAAATGCCTCGGGTGAAAACCCGAGGCATTTTCATTTCTCTCCTAGTGTGTTAGCCCATGGCAGCAAATGGTCGCGGTTTCTGGATGCACCAATTGGTGGAATACGGCATCGCGGGCGGCCTGATCATGATGTCGGCCCAATCGGCAACTCCGATAGCCCCGGCATCCATGGGCCTCGCAATCTTGTTCAACGTTGCAGTTGCCGACGGCCCGATGAGCGCTTTCAAATGGTTCAGCAGACGAGTGCATAAGTACATCGACTGGGCAATCATCGTGTGCGCTCTTGCCGCATCCGCGTTACTCGACTTAGACGTGCAGGCACGCTTGGTGCTGTTAGCTGTGGGCCTCGTGATGGCAATCATTGTGCTCGGCACCAATTTTGTGAAAAAGGGCGCCCAGCAACCTCGGGGTAAGTGAAACCCTCATCGTTAGGCTGAACGCATGTCATTTACCATTCCAGCACCAGACCTTGAAAAGATTCGTCTCGCATGGGAAGCATGGGACAAGGGTGAAGAGCAACCAGGCAAGACACTGTCCAACTTGAAGACAGCAGGGCTCGACGAAGTGGTGCGTCAACTGATTGCCCAAGGCTGGAAGCCGCAAGCCTAAGTAGTAATGCCATGCGCGCAGGCGGAAACCAAATCATTCCGCGCCCTGCCGCAGTGTGGGTTCGCCCCAACAATCCCTTTCGTTCCCTCGATCACTCCGTTCTTCGCTCTACCGAACAACTGATCGCGCGCATCGAACGCGCTGCAGGAAACGTTGCGGAAGTGGATGTACCTGAAGGCGCCAAAGCCTCCGCTGTACTTGTGCCCATTTTCGACGGCGAACACGGCCCGGAAGTGGTGCTCACACGCCGGTCGCAACAACTAACAAACCACAAAGGCGAAGTCTCGTTTCCGGGTGGTCGAATTGATGCAAACGAAACCGCAGTAGATGCAGCGCTGCGCGAATCGCGCGAAGAGATCAACCTCGACACCGGCAATCTTCGAATAGTTGGTCAACTCGGCGCCATCTCTACGTATGTCAGCAGCAGCCATATCGTCCCCGTGGTTGCTCACCTACACAGCAGGCCAGAGTTGGATATCAGCAATGCAGAAGTGGAGAGAGTTTTCTCTGTTCCACTGATCGACTTAGTTCGCGACGACACGTACGCAGAAGAACACTGGGGAACTGCCCCAAACACGTATCAATTGCATTTCTTCCACCTAGACGACGAAACGATCTGGGGTGCCACAGGAAAAATGTTGCACCAACTCATCAATATTGCACTGCTGAAGCATTAGCCACTTGCGCGCACCGCAACAAAGAACACCTCGGCCCACGCAAAACACCGAAACCTGACAGTGCGCACTCGCGGAGCACACGTCGTTTCGGTATCTAGTCGAAACTGTTCATCTATTTGCAGGCGCACAAATTCGTTAAAGATTCCTAGCCGCTTGAAGTTTCGATAACCAAAGTCGTGTCGCCAGCAAGCCGAACGAAAATTGAAACTTCGGCCTTCGCTTCCAACCACTGGCGCCGAGCAACCATCTGTTGTCCAATCAAGCAGCGGGTAGGCACGCTTCAACACGCTTCGTTGGCGCACAAACGTCTGCAAATCAAGGGCGAACGACACGTGGTGAACAGCCTCGGTATCTGTCGCGAATGGCGGTGGCGTGTATCGCGAGGGAAGTGGGGCGGTTGCCATGCTCGCAACCGCGACGAGCACCAGGAGCATTGCGCCCATTGCTGTGCCTTTCACGACGGGGCGTTTCCCCGTCAGGCAATGTGTACTTAGCGCAGCGCCTTTAACACGTTGGCCATTTCGATGGCGCCGATAGCGGCCTCTTCGCCTTTGTTGCCCGCACCTGGGCCCGAGCGCTCAACTGCCTGCTCTACGTTTTCGACGGTGAGAACGGCAAAGCCGATTGGCATGCCAGTCTCTAGTTGAATTTGTGCGATCGAGTCGGCGACGGGGCCGGCAACGTATTCGAAGTGCGCGGTTTCGCCGCGGATGACTGCGCCGAGAGTGACGAGTGTGTCGTAGCGGCCGCTGGTGGCCATTGCTTTTGTGGCGATGGGGATTTCGAATGCGCCTGGCACCCAGGCAACATCAACAGCTTGTTCGGAGACGCCGCTTGCGACGAGGCCGCGCATTGCACCTTCGAGTAACGCATTGACAATGAATTCGTTGAAGCGTGAACAAACGATTCCTACTCGCATGCCTTTGCCGTCGTGGGTGCCTTCAAAAGTTGCCATGATCTATTTTCCCTTCTTTGGTGTTGCAATGTCTGATCCGTCGAATACATGGCCCAAGCGGTCGCGCTTGGTGCGCAGGTATGCCTCGTTTTCTGGTGTTGGTGCGATATCAAGTTGCACGCGTTCCACAATGCTTAAGCCGTAGCCGGCAATGCCACCGTATTTGGCGGGGTTGTTGGTCATCAGGCGAAGTTCGCGTGCGCCGAGGTCGGCCAGGATTTGCGCGCCGATGCCGTACTCGCGGCTGTCCACTGGCAAGCCAAGTTCGGTGTTGGCGTCAACCGTGTCGAAGCCTTCGTCTTGCAACGAATATGCACGAATTTTGTGGCCAATACCGATGCCTCTGCCTTCGTGGCCGCGAAGGTAAACAACGACGCCTCTACCTTCATCGTTGATTTGCTGCATGGCTGCTGAAAGTTGTGGGCCGCAGTCGCAACGCTTGCTGCCGAACACGTCGCCCGTTAAACACTCGCTGTGCACGCGGGTGAGCACGGGTGCGCCATCGCTGACGTCGCCTTTAACGAATGCGAGGTGCTCGATGCCGTCGATGGTGCTCTTGTATGCAACGCAGGTGAAGCCGCCCCATTCGGTTGGCACTGCTGCAGAGCCAACGCGCTCTACAAGCCGTTCGTGATGTCGGCGGTATTCCACGAGGTCGGCAATGGAGGAGAGCAACAAGTTGTGTTCGGCACAGAATTTGCGCAGGTCGGGCAAACGCGACATGGTGCCATCGTCGTTTTGAATTTCGCAAATGATTCCTGCAGGTTGCAAGCCGGCAAGGCGAGCGAGATCGACTGCGGCTTCGGTGTGGCCGGCGCGCTTCAGCACGCCGCCTTCGCGGGCGCGAAGGGGGAAGATGTGGCCGGGGCGGGCGAATGCCGAGTGGGAGATCTTTGGGTCGGCAAGTGCGCGAAGCGTTGCTGCGCGATCGGATGCAGAGATGCCTGTGGAGGTGCCCTCCAATAAGTCGACCGAGATGGTGAATGCGGTGCGGTGGCTTTCGGTGTTGTTGTCCACCATGAGGGGAAGGCGCAAGTCGTCGCAGCGCTCGCCGGATAGTGGGGCAACCACAACGCCGGATGTGTGGCGAACAATGAATGCAATCTTTTCTGGTGTCGCGAACTGCGCGGCCATGATGAGGTCGCCTTCGTTTTCGCGGTCTTCGTCGTCCACCATCACGATCATTTCGCCGCGTGCGATTGCCGCAACGACGTCTTCAATTGGTGACATTTCAACTTGGTTGTTGCTCATTTGGGGGTCCTTTAGTTGAGATTCGGTTCGAGAATGATTTCGATATCGCCGTCGAGATTGGTGGTGGAAACTATGCGCCCGCGCCACATGTCGGCCATGGTTGATGC
>CAZNBF010000086.1:0-1066 GCA_964571325.1 uncultured Acidimicrobium sp. | reverse complement strand
CCCCAGCACGATGCGTCGAGGCGATGGGCCGTCTGCGTCGCGGACGGTCAGTGACGGATCGTCTGCGCGAACGGTTCCGGCGCCAACAACAATTGCGTCGCTCTCGGCGCGCAGTTGGTGCACTCGTTTGCGCGCTGTTTCACCAGTGATCCATTTGCTCGAGCCATCTGCTGCCGCAATGCGTCCATCAATAGTGCTGGCCATTTTGAGAACTACGAATGGTCGCCCTGTTGCGCGATGATGCAGGTAGGCAGCCAGCTGTTGTTTCACTTCTTGTTCGAGAACACCGACGTCGACAGTGAGGCCAGCGTCGCGCAGTTGTTGCACGCCGCTACCCGAAACTTTGCTGTCTGGATCCAGTGTTCCCACAACAACGCGAGACACGCCTGCGTCGATGATTGCTTGCGTGCAGGGGCCGGTGCGCCCAGTGTGGTTGCATGGCTCGAGCGTTGAGAACAGCGTTGAGTCTTGTGCGTGATGTGCGGCGGCGTTCAGTGCGACGATTTCGGCATGAGCGTTTCCCGGTTCGAGTGTTGCGCCAGTGAACACTTCGCCATTTTGTGCAACCACCACTGCGCCAACCCATGGGTTTGGGCGCGAACGCAGACGTGCGGTGCAAGCAGTGTCAACTGCCAGTCGCATCATGCGTTCGTCGTTGGTGGTCATTGCATTGGTCTCTTTCGTCGTTGCACCTCAGGCGGGGTAGGGCAAGGACGACGAGCGCAATGCGTGCGCAGCAGCAACGGGCATGCCACAAGAGCATTCCGTGATACGCGCAAACACAACTATCGCCTTCTTGCTCCCATCCGGACTCTGACCGTCGGCCCTGGAATTTCACCAGATCAGCCCCACGATTGCTCGTGAGGGTCGCGGGCTTTAACCGCCGGTAGGGGATTTCACCCAACCCTGCAAGAAATACTCAAATTGCTATGTGGCTATAAGGCTAGGGGTGTAAGCCGTCACCAACACCACTGGTGCGTTTGGCTTCCGCCCGCGCCAATACGGCAACGCCGCCAAGGATGAGCACGGTGCCAAGCACCTGGCGGGCGGTGAGGGATTCGTTGAG
>CAZNBF010000085.1:0-5072 GCA_964571325.1 uncultured Acidimicrobium sp. | reverse complement strand
ATGTTCATTTGGAATGCAAACGCCGCGGCAATACCGGTGCAAATGAGCACAGTGGAGAGAGCAAGCGTGTCGGTGACGCCGCGTGACGAAGCGAAGCCGTCGCTGAACATGTTTGTATAGGTATCAATTGGCGAGTATCCGGTAGCGAACAAGAATATTGCGCCGAAAAACAAAGCCGCGAGGACTGAGACGATTGGGACGAGTGCCGTCAAGCGTTTGGGTGCCTCACCGCGCTGATCGAACACCACCCGAATTGGAAGCCGCATTACACGCCCCCATTTTCAAGCAGGCCGGCCATAGCAGCGCCCACAGTAGACAAACTTGCGGTGGCGCCGGGCGTTTCGTGCACTACTGCCCCGCGATACAACACCAAAATGCGATCGGCCAGCGACATCACTTCGTCGAGGTCTTCGGAGATGAGAAGGATGGCCTGCCCTGCGCTACGTGCATCGTTGAGCAGGCTTCGAACTGTTTCGATTGCGCCAACGTCGAGGCCGCGTGTTGGCGAACAAACCACGAGCAACTTTGTTGCGCTGCGACCACCCGAGAGTTCGCGTGCGAGCAACACCTTTTGTGCGTTACCACCAGAAAGCTTTCGAGCAATGTGGTCTGGGCCGTTGGCCTTGATTTCAAACTGATCGATCAACCGAGTTGCTTCAGGCCTGATGGATGTTCGGTCCACAATGACTTTGCGATCGCGGGTGAGCAACAAATTATCGAGGATGGACATGGAAGGAACCAGGCCCATTCCAAGGCGATCCTCGGGCACGTAGGCAAGGCCAACTTCGCGAGCCTGGATTGGGCCGCGGTCGGTGGTCATTGCGCCCGAGATAGTGATGGAGCCGTTTGCCGGCGATATCAGGCCGGCAATGGTGTCTGCCAATTCGCGCTGTCCGTTGCCAGCAACGCCAGCGATGCCCACCATTTCGCCTGCGTGGATGTTGAATGAGACGTCGGAGAGCACTTCAACTTCGTTGATGCTGAGCGACAGATTTCGTATTTGCAACACTTCATGGCCAATGGGGTGCGTGGCGCGCTGTGCATTGAGTTCGATGTCGCGGCCAACCATGAGCCGTGCCAATTCGCGCGTGTCAGCGGTTCCCTTGCCGGAAACATGACCAGTAACGCGGCCGTTGCGCAGCACCGTGACGCGGTCGGAGATTTCGACAACCTCGCCAAGCTTGTGGCTGATAAAGACAATTGATTTTCCGGCTTTGGTCATTGAGTGCACGTTGTCGAATAATTTTTCGACTTCTGCAGGAACGAGAACCGCGGTTGGTTCGTCGAGCAACAAGATTTCGGCGCCCTGATACAGAGCCTTTACAATTTCTACGCGTTGTCGCTGCCCCACCGACAGTTCGCCGACTACGGCGTTTGGTTCGATCGGCAGGCCAAACGATTCGGCGACAGCAGCAACTTGATCATTGATTTCTTTGCGATTCAATCGGAAGCTGAGATCGCGGCTTCCGAGAATCACATTTTCTGAAACGGTAAAACGATCTACAAGTCGAAAGTGTTGGTGCACCATGGCAATGCCGTGTTGCAAACCTGCGCGCGGCGACGACAGATGCATGGGTTTGCCGTTGCGCAAGAGATAACCCGAATCGGGTTGATACAGGCCGCACAACATTGCGGCCAACGTACTTTTACCTGCTCCGTTTTCGCCAAGCAGAGTGTGCACTTCGCCCGCACGCACGTCGAAGTCGACGTTGTCGTTAGCAAGCACTCCTGGAAAACGCTTGACGATGTTATGCGCGGAGAGCGCAGTAGGGGCCACACCACCTAAGTGATGTGACCCCTGCGCTACCTCGTGAGAGGTGTCATTCATGTTTGAGATCAGCCCTTTGGAGAACCGATTACTCCCTTAACGAAGTAGCTCATGCCGAGCAAGTCCAGAAGTTCTGGGCGTACATCTGCAGCAACAACTTCATTGCCGTCTTGGTCTGTTACTGGACCTTGGAATGGAGCGAACGAACCATCAATGATGGCTGCTGCTTTTTCCGCGATCAGTGCTTGCGTGTCGGCATCTACCGAATCGCCGAACGAAGCAAGTGTGACCATTCCGTCGGCCATCGAGCCGTAGTACTCATCGTTTGGACATGTGCCACCGGCAACAGCCTTTGCGGTTTGTACGTAGAACGGACCCCAGTTCCATGTTGGAGCGGTGAGCCATGCGGCTGGTGCTGCTTCCTTCACGTCGCTGTTGTAACCAACCCACTTGGCGCCACGGGCTTCGGCGGCAACGCCTGCTGCTGTGGTGTCTTGGTGCATTGCGAGAACGTCAACGCCTGCGTCGAGCAACGACTCAGAGGCTTCCTTCTCGATGGTTGGATCGAACCAGGTCTTGGTCCATGAAACTTGCACTGTTGCATCTGGGTTTACTGACTGGGCACCCAAGGTGAATGCGTTAATTCCGCGGATCACTTCTGGGATTGGGAAAGCTGCAACGTAGCCAAGCTTGCCGGTTGGGCTTGCCTTGCCTGCTGCGATACCCGAGAGGTAACGAGCTTCTTCAGCCGCACCGAAGTACGTGCCGAGGTTTGCTGGAATCTCATCAAATGTTGCGTACTCGCCACCCATTTCTGAGGTGAGGAGGAACTTCGCACCAGTTGCCCACTGGAAGCAACCTTCTGGGTGCTTCGTTGCAACGCGTGCCATTGGTGTTCCGTAACCAAACGAGGTTGCGAAAATGAGGTTGTATCCGCCAGCTGCGAGTTCTTCCATAACGGCTTCTGCTTCGTCGCCTTCTGGAACGTTCTCTACGCGCTTAACTTCAATACCGAGTTCTGACTCGAGCGACAAAATGCCTTGCTCGTGCTGGTAAGTCCAGCCCTTGTCATCGGGAACACCGATGTAGACAACGGCAACTTTGAGGCTGCTGTAGTCGGCGCCTGCTTCTGCAGCCGCTGTGGTGTCTGATGCTGCGTCGTCACTGCCGCCACATGCTGCGAGTGTCATCGCAGCAACAGCAGCAAGAGCGAAGCCCTTGATGTGTTTCATTTTCATGTATCTCTCCCCTTATGCAAAATGCATATGCCCGTTGGTTTTGCACGCCAGTTGGCGCGCCCCGAGAATAACACTTCCCAAGAGCCCCGCGGGCAAGAAGTGGCCTATGGGAGGGCGATAGTCGGGTCGATGAACTGGTTCGTTGCCAAGTCGGCCGAAGTGAGGCCGGGCTTCAACTTTTCACCAAGCCCCTCGAAGATCGGAATGGCCAAGGCAAGGAATTCGTCCATGCGCTGCGAGTCAAAGCTGCCCAACGTGCCGTCGGGGCTGTTCGCAATGAGCCCGTTTTCCAGTGCCAGTGCCACCGCTGCATCGGCCTGACCGGCGTCGTACATCCAACCGTTGTTGTACTGGGCGACAAGGTCGAGGATGAGCGCATTGGTTGTGGACGGATCGGCAACGTAGTCAACCTGTGCCTGCTGGATGATTGGCACTAGCAGTTTCAGACAATCGGCCGCCGAAACAATGGTTTCTGGCTTGGCAGCAAGCGTCTGAGCGTACGAAGTCCAGCCTGCGTCGTGGATGGTTTGGTAAGCAACCGGCTTCCCCCAATCGGTAAGCACATTTTCGTAGAAGTACGGCTCGGATGTTGCGAAACCTTGCTGTGCCGATTTGCCACCGTCTGCAACAAAGTTGGCTGGCGTTCCGTCGTAACTGCCGTCAACTTGTGCTGGGTCGAGAATGCCAGTTGACGTGAAGTAGTCCATGTACGCAGTGCCACCGAAGTAGCGCACTTTGGCGCCAGTCGCCTTCAAGTCGGCAATGGTTTTCACGTCTGGGTAAGTGGCTGGATCCCACATGATGATCTGTGGGTTGATGTTGAATGGCGCGATAACTGATGTTGTTGGGAACTCGCCAGAATTTTGAATTTGGCTATACGTTGCCGCGAACGCGAGGAAAATATCGGGGTCGGAATACATCAACGATGTAGGTGAAGAAAAGCCCACTGCTGGGCCACCGGCACGAACCTGCACCTTGACACCGGTGTCCACACCGCTTGCCATCAATGGGCCTGTGACGCGAAGCCCCGAAGCATCAACTTCGTAGCCAGCTCCGACCAGTTGATACGCGAAACCGTGTTCGGACTCGGGGTGCCAGTCGGTTTGGATGGTGACTGTTTCGGGGCAAATTCCCGAAAGCACTCCGGCCGCACTGGCAACAGTGTCGGTGGTTGTGGATGTACTGCTGCCGCAAGCGGCGAGCATCACTAACGCGAACGAAGCCGCAGTAGTTCTAAGGGTTGATTTCATAGGTTACTCCCTTGTGATGACGTGCCACTTGCCGATGACTGCTTTACGAAGCAGACCAAAGGATGTGAACACGGCGAGTCCGAAAAGACTCGCAAGCACTATAGAAGCAATGAGTTCTGGTCCCCACAATCGTCCTCGATAAATATCAATTTGTGCGCCGATACCCACAACGCCGCCTTGCCGGAAGTAGAAGTCGCCGACCACTGCCCCAATAACCGACAAGCCCGCGGAAATGCGCAAACCCACGAAAATATTGGGTAGCGCTGCGGGAAACTGCAGTTTGCGCAATCGTGAAACTGTTCCTACCCCGTGCAGCGAAAACAGCTCGTGCTGGCTCTTGTCGATCGAAAGCAATCCAAACAATGTGTTGTTGACGATTGGGAAAAATGCGATCAGTACCACCACCAAGATGCGCTGAACCTGCACGCCATCGATGAGCGCGCGAATGAGCGGCGTCATTGCAAGAATCGGTGCCGATTGCAACGCCACCAAATATGGCCATGTTGCCTTCTCCAGCCAACGACGCGTGGCCATCAGCGTTGCAAGACCCATACCAATGACAATCGTGATGGAAAGCCCGATCATTGCAATTTTCGCCGAATCCCACAGCGACAGCAATATTGGTTTCAGTCCGCGTTGTTGCCCCGCAGACCAAACGAAGAAACCTTCGCGGACAACACGATGAGGCGTAGGCAATAAAAAGCGTTTCTCCTGCGGCAAGATGACGAGCGAGAGCAAATACCACAGGCCGATGAACAATGCGAATACAACGGCGGGGCCGGCAATGTCGGTGAATCGAAAGCTTTCTTTTTCGGA
>CAZNBF010000084.1:0-5124 GCA_964571325.1 uncultured Acidimicrobium sp. | reverse complement strand
GGCGAGTTGACCAAGTCCCAGCTTTGTGTTGGCACGCCAACAAAGTTGGTGATCTGCTCGCGCTCGATCATCTCGAGCGCCTTCTCTGCGTCCCACTTGTACATGATCGCTAGTTTCAGTCCTGCAATGAAACAACTCATCATCACGGGCACGCAACCGGTTACGTGAAACAACGGAACAATCAAAATAAATGACGTCGGTATTTCTGGGCCATCAATGTCTTTCAACTTTGTTCCCGACATTGTCAACACGCCGTTACGTGCAGAGAACGCCATCAACGCCGAAATAATGGCACGATGCGTAGAGACGGCGCCCTTCGGGCGGCCTGTGGTGCCCGATGTGTACAAAATTGTTGCGTCGTCGTCGGGCTGAATGTCGGCACCTGGGTGTGGTGCACCCGGCTTTACCATTACTTCCCATTTATCCACATTTGCTGGCAACGGCTTCTCGGCGCGAGCAACAAGCACCTTCACTCCATGCTTCGCGCAGCTCTCTGCGCCAATGTCGTAGCGCTGCTGATCGCAAATGAGCACGGTTGCGCCCGAGTCGACAAGGGCAAAGTCCATCTCGTCTTCTGTCCACCAAGAGTTCATTGACACGTTGACCGCACCAACCGAAATAATCGCTGCAAACGACATCACCCATTCCGGGTAGTTGCGCATTGCAACCGCAACGCGGTCGCCTTTTTTCACTCCATACGTATTGACGAGCAGGTTGGCAAGCCCATCCACCTGGTCCATTGCTTGCGTAAATGTCCATGTCTCGCCCTCGTACACGAGGAACGTTTTGTCGCCGTGGCCGCGCGCGCCCGCAAATATTTGCCCAAGGTGAGCAGGTGCATTTTTGAACACCTGCATTTTCACGCCACGAATTTCGGCGTCAATCAATTCAAAGATTTGTCCAGGTGCAGTTACTGCTGCGTTCGCTTCTTGCCACGACATTGCCATGTTGTTATCCCCCGTTATGTTTTTGCTCTAGTGCAGTTGGCGTGGAGCTGAGGGGAATTGAACCCCTGGCCTGTACATTGCGAACGTACCGCTCTGCCAACTGAGCTACAGCCCCGTATTGCTGTCAAACCCTAGCGGGGGGCGGGTATTGGGGGCCTAGCGGCGGAACTGGCCGAGATAGCGCTCGTTGTCGCGCTTGATGCGCATCTGAACGAGCACGTAGCAGTAGCCGATCAACGCAAGAAAGCTTGCGGTGAACAGATACACAAATGCTGAACCACCAGTGGTGGCTGCCAAGAAGAGCGAAATAACAACGGTGCCGGCAAGACCAAGCACGGTGTTTTGGCGGCGCTGACGAACGAGGGCCTGGGGGTTTAGCGCCATGGCTGGGCGATGGTGACGGGCACCTTCTGGGCGCACCAGCGCACCGGTCATGTTGCTGAGCGGGCCCGGCTGGCGCTGCATGCGAGGCGATGGGGCAAGCGGGCGAGCCATGCCACGAAGCTGAGCCTGCGGGTAGCGGCCGCCTGCGTTTTCTAGCGAATTCAATTGCTTGCGAAAGTTAGTTACCGAGTTTGCAGGCGAGCCGTTGAGGCGGGCACGCACGAGTGGCGGCAACAACACGGCCAACCAGGCGGCGCCAACGATTAACAAAATCAGTTTGCTCATGCGGGTCTTGATTGTATTACAGAATTGCTACAAACAGGACAGTTAGCGCTAAGAAACTTGCTCGCCATTAAAGGAAACCCTTGCAAAATAAGGGTTACAGCGATTCTCGGGTGTAGGGGCCGCTGCGCCCACCAGTCTTTTCCCACAGCGCCAGATCGGCAATGACCATGCCCTTGTCGGCGCTCTTGCACATGTCGTAGATCGTGAGCGCGGCAACGGAGCACGCGTGCAGCGCTTCCATCTCTACCCCAGTTCGGTCGACGGCATCAACAATGGCCTCGATCGCCACGTGGTCTGCCTCCACCGAAAAGTTGACATGCACCGCGCTCAAATGCAGCGGGTGACACAACGGGATCATGTCGCTCGTGCGCTTGGCGGCTTGTATGCCGGCAACCCGTGCCACGGCGATGACGTCGCCCTTCTTTACCTCATGGTTGGCAATTGCCCTCGCGGTTGCGGGCAGCATCATCACCTTGCAACGCGCAACGGCCCGTCGGTGTGTTGGTTCCTTCGGCGTCACGTCCACCATTCGCGCTTTACCCGCGTCATCGAGGTGTGAAAACTGTGGCTCTGTCATCTCTTCATCCACCGATTTGGCTCATCGAGCGACGTGGGCGCACAAACGTGACGTTTCCAATGTTGTGCCCCGCCCACTTGGTGCCTACCGCGCGCTTAATTTCGGCGGCAATGGCATCGTCATCGGCCCCGTTGCGAAGCATCACGCGCAAATCAAACTCGTTCGTTGCAAACAGGCACGTACGAAATTGGCCGTCGGCCGTCAGGCGCACGCGGTCGCAGTCGCCACAAAATGGTTTTGTCACAGTCGGTATTACGCCAACTGTTCCCTTTCCATCCAGGTAGCGCCAGCGATCGGCTGGTGCTGCACCACGCGCCGGCATCAACTCCAGCGGGTACACCTTCGAAATTGCAGCAACGATTTCTTCTTGCGAAAACACCTGCGCGTTATCCCACGTGCCCGATGCATCGAGCGGCATGAACTCAATAAACCGAACTTCAATCCCTTTGTCGCGACCGAATGTTGCGAGGTCAACAATCTCATCGTCGTTAACACCCCGCTGAACCACCGCATTAATTTTGACCGGTGAGAAACCGGCATCGATTGCGGCATCAATTCCGTCTAGAACATGTTCCAATTCGTCGCGACGCGTCATTTCAAAGAAGCGATCCTTCTTTAGCGTGTCCAAACTGATGTTGATACGGGCAAGCCCAGCATTGCGCAGCTCTTGCGCGATCAGTCGCAGCGTTGCGCCGTTTGTAGTGATTGCCAAATCGATTGGTTTGCCTGCGCGTGGCGACGACGCGTCGGACGGCACCTGCAACACCGCAAGTTTCTGTACCAATATCGGAAGGTGCGCGCGCATGGTGGGCTCGCCGCCAGTAAGCCGAATTCCGTCTACCCCAAAGTGGCTCACGCAAATGCCTGCCACGCGAGCAAGCTCTTCATACGTCAATACCTCATCGCGAGGAAGCCACTTCATTCCCTCTTCGGGCATGCAATACGTGCAGCGGAAATTGCAGCGATCGGTAATCGAAATACGCAGGTCGCGAACAGTGCGCCCGTATGGGTCGATCAAATCCATGCGATCAGCCTACGGTTCACGCCCTTCAAGCATTTAGCCCAATAGGTAGACATTCACCTCGTCGCCAGCCGCTAGCCCCACCCCATCGGGCACATAGGCAAGGCCGTTGGCCATTGCGGTGGCTGCAAGTTGGTGACTTCCCTGCGGGCCCGTGTCGCGCACATGCAGCCTGCCATCGGGCTCGAACCCGCCGAACACCCGCACGTAATGCACCTTGCCATCGGCCTTGCGACGAATTGGCGCATCGAGCACTGCCGAAATTGTTGGTCGCAACAAGTCAATGGTGTGCCCCATCATCTTGCGCAGGGCAGGGCGAGCCAACAACTCGAAACTGATCATCGACGACACAGGGTTGCCCGGCAAACCAAAAATCGGAATCACTCGCCCGTCAGATGCGGTGAGTTGACCAAACGCAAATGGCTTCGCAGGCTTAATCGCAAGTTGCATCCATTGCATTTTTGCAATTCGCGACAGCACCGCCTTCACCACGTCGAAATCGCCCATGCTCACGCCACCACTCGTCACAATTGCATCGCAGTGTTCGACAACATCAAGCAACACGCGCTCTAGTTCGGCCTCGTCGTCGCGCACCACCCCAAGGTTGTTCACGTCGCATCCAGATGCCGAAATCATTGCATCCAGCATCGTCAGGTTGCTCTCACGAATTTGACCAATACGCAACGGCGAACCATCAGTTACCAATTCGTCGCCTGTCGACAACAACGCAACCCGTGCGCGTGGGTAAGCCAACACATTGCGCGCGTTAACACTTGCCAACACTCCTGCGCCGGCGGCATTCAGCACGGTGCCCGCAACAAACACTGTCTCGCCAACGCGCACGTCGCTGCCGGCATCACGAATGCCGTCACCAACTTTTGCTGCGCGACTGAGCGAAACATTTGCATCGCCTTCGCGCACCGAATCCTCCACCATCACCACCGCGTCAGCGCCTTGCGGCATTGGTGCACCCGTCATAATTCGAATTGCTTCGCCACTTCCTACAGCAACCGACGGCGCGGCACCGGCCGCAAGCGTGTCCACCACCCGCAAAACAACGGGCACACTCTGCACATCGGCAGCACGCACGGCGTAACCGTCTACTGCCGTATTGGTAAACGGCGGAACATTCTCGGGAGCCACCACGTCTTGCGCAAGCACCCGACCATTCATGATTTCGCAGGCGGTTGGCAGTGCCGGCAATACTGCACAGGCTTCAATCACCGTTTGCTGCGCTTCATGAATGGGAATCATCAGGTGGTTACGGTATCGCCACCTGCGATGCTGTAGCCATGCCGCAGTACACCCCACTAGGCGCATCTGGCTTCAGTGCCTCGTGGACAATGCTCGATGGGGCGCATGTCAGCAGCGTTGATCTGGCGTGGGAGAACGAAGGATGGACGGCAAATGGCACGATTGGCGCCGATGACGCCACATTTGTTGTGCGCATGTCGGCCCAGTGGGTGGTGCAGCAATTTTTATTGTTTCGCGACATGGACGAACCCGACTTGTGGCTTGCCACCGATGGTCATGGCAGGTGGGGCGAAATGAATGGCGCACATCGCACCGAACTGGACGGCTGCATCGACATCGATTTGGCAGGCACCCCGTTTACCAACGTGATCCCAATTCGTCGGTTGCCGCTGCATGTTGGTCATAGCGCGTCACAAAACGTGATCACTATCGATATTGAAACGCTTGGCGTCACCGTTGTTCCACAGATGTACACGCGTTTAGATACGCATAGCTGGCGTTACATCAGCCTGCTCACCGGAAAAGAAGTAGACGTGAACGTAGACGAACACGGTTTCGTCATTGACGAACCAGGTTCGTTTAAGCGCGAGGCACTGCAGTAACTATTCGGTGATTGCGCCGTAGACCATGCTGCGCAGGAATGGCCGAATGGGGTA
>CAZNBF010000083.1:0-5195 GCA_964571325.1 uncultured Acidimicrobium sp. | reverse complement strand
ACCAGCGAAAGAGTTCAGCGCGACGTGTTGAGCACCGCAGACCCCCTGCTAAACTCAAATCCGTAATACCTGCGGACGTGGCTCAGTGGTAGAGCATCACCTTGCCAAGGTGAGGGTCGCGAGTTCGAATCTCGTCGTCCGCTCCAGTTAGTGTCATTTTCATGATTTCATCGACCGTTCAGCAATCCCGACAAGCGTTTGACTCGGGAATCACAAGGCCTTTGGCGTGGCGCAAGGCCCAACTCGAGACAATGATCACGATGCTCGAGAAGCATCAAGACGAGCTGTCGGCGGCCCTCAAGGTCGATCTTGGACGCGGCGTAGAAGAGGCGTGGCTCTACGACATTGGTTTCACCATTACTGAAGTGAAACTGATGCTAAAAAACCTCAAGAAATGGACGGCACCACGAAAAGTGCCCACCCCAATGGTCACTAAACCTGCCTCGTCGATGCGAGTTCCTCAGCCACTTGGCGTCGTGTGCGTAATCGCTCCTTGGAATTACCCCGTTCAGTTGTTGCTCATTCCTGCTGCAGGCGCCATCGCTGCCGGAAACGCAGTGGTGATGAAGCCATCGGAAGTGTCCTCCGAAACGTCGCGTGTGCTTGCAAAGATCGTGCCGCAGTATTTCACCGACAAGGCAGTCGCCATCGTTGAGGGTGGGGTGCAAGAGACAACAGAGTTACTCAAGCAGAAGTTTGATCACATCTTCTATACAGGCAACGGGGCAGTTGGTCGTGTTGTTATGCGCGCCGCTGCAGAGAACCTCACACCTGTGACGCTCGAGCTTGGTGGAAAGAGCCCAACCATTGTCGACGCGTCTGCAAACATCGCCGTCGCTGCACGACGCATTGCTTGGGCCAAGTATGTCAACGCTGGCCAGACGTGTGTCGCACCCGATTATGTTCTTGCGCACAAGTCGATCGCAAACGAACTTGTTGAAGCCATTCGCACTTCAATCACCGAGTTCTATGGGGAAGATCCGCACGCAAGCAAGGATTATTCGCGAGTCATTTCGCCGAAGCATTTCTCGAGGCTTACCTCGCTCATTTCCTCTGGCAAGGTTGCCATTGGTGGTCAATCAGAGCAGGCAGAGCGCTACATCGCGCCAACCGTCTTGGTTGATGTAGATCAAAACTCGGCCGTCATGCAAGAAGAGATCTTCGGCCCAATTCTTCCCGTTCTCGAAGTCGGCTCCATCGACGAGGCAATCGGATTCGTAAATAGCCGCCCACACCCATTGGCGCTGTATGTGTTTGCACAAGACAACAGCGTGAATGAAAAAGTTGTTGCAGAAACCACGTCGGGTGGCGTAACGGTAAACGGCACCATCATGCACATGACCGGCCCTTACTTGCCGTTCGGCGGCATTGGCGAAAGCGGCATGGGCGCGTACCACGGTCAATCTGGCGTCGATGTATTTCAACACCTCAAGCCTGTATTGAAGCGATCCACAATGTTGGATGCACCGCTTGCATATCCGCCATATACGAAGCGCAAGTTCTCTATTCTTAAAAAGTTCATCTAAACAATCAGACCAAGGATCCCCTTATGAAAATCGGTGTACAGCTCTGGCCACAGGCAACAACAGTGAAAGAGATGCGCACGGCATGGCGTGCAGCCGATGCAATGGGTGTCGACAGCTTGTGGACATGGGACCACTTTTTTCCACTCTCGGGCGATCCAGAGGAGCGCCATTTCGAGTGCTACACGCTGCTTGCCGCCATGGCTGCAGATACATGCCACGCATCGGTTGGTGCTTTGGTCACTTGCTTCACATACCGCAACCCACAGCTATTGGCAGACATGTCGCGCACAATCGATCACATCAGCGATGGCCGTTTCGTGCTGGGCATTGGCTCCGGCTGGTTCGAGCGCGATTACACCGAGTACGGCTACGAGTTTGGCGATGCTGTTGGCCGTCTAAAGCTTCTTGAAGCAGGCCTTCCTGTTATCAAAGAACGCATGGCGAAACTGAACCCGCAACCAGTTCGTGGTTCTATCCCATTGATGATTGGTGGCGGTGGCGAGAAGCGCACATTGCGTCTCGTTGCGGAATACGCCGATCAGTACAACTACTTCGGCCCGCCAGAAAGTTACGCAAACAAATTGCGCATTCTCGACGAATGGTGCGCCAAGGTTGGCCGTAACCCACGTGAAATCGAGCGTACGGTTGCCATCTATCCCAAAGAAGTAACTCCCGAAATATTTGCTCAGTACAAAGAGGCGGGCGCAGAACACATCATTCTTGCCAGCGGTGGACCATTCGATTTAGGTCTTGTCGAGCAATTGTTGGCGTGGCGCTAACTAGTTACTAAAACTGCCGATCGAATCTACGATCACGTCGAAGGCGGCTTCGGCGTCTACGTCCCACACAACGGTGCAGTTCGGATCAAGCCGCTCGATAAGGCCGCGCTTGTCAATGACTGTCATGCCGCGCGTTAGTTCTCCCGACGTTTCAATTCGTACATGTTGATCAACGGTCGTAAACAATTGAGGGTGCGTGAGTGCCAATACCGCGCACGGGTCGTGAACTGCGCCGCCGAGCATATTGTCGTGACGACTTACGTAGACGTCAGAGAAATAGACGAACAGATCGGCGAGTACCGCAGCTAAGCGGCCAGGCAGAGCGCGAACCTTGGCAATACGTTCCGGCGTCGCCTGCAGTTTGTGTGTCACATCGAGGCCGCTCATGATGAGCTTGCCGCCATATTCGAACACCATGGAAGCAGCTTCTGGGTCGGCCCAGATATTGAACTCTGCGGCAGTGGTTCGGTTGCCGAATGTGCCGCCACCCATCAAGGAAATGCCCGCAATGCGGTCGCGCAAATCTGGTGCGCTTCGTAACGCCAGAGCAATATTCGTTAAAGGCCCAGTCGGCACCAGCCAAATGCCTTCGGTCGCACGACACGTCTCGATGATGTATGAAACGGCATCATTACTGTCGGCGGCTCGGGAAGGCGCAGGCAAGTCGGCACCGTCCAGCCCGCTTTCGCCATGTACATATGCGGCGTCTCTCGGCGGTGCAACTAACGGGCGGTGCGCGCCTTGGTGCAGAGGGGCAGTGGATCCGATCATGTCCAGAACAATTCGCGCGTTGCGGGTTGTGGCCGCAATCGGCGCATTGCCCGCCACTGTCGTCACTCCTACGAGATTTGCGTACTTGGCCGCAACAACAAGAGCGATTGCGTCATCGTGTCCCGGGTCGCAGTCCACAATCATCTGTAATGGTGAATTCATTTCTCCGACTCTAACCGTCAACCTAAATGGGCATCCGCTTAGGCCCAATGTGTCAAAGTAGAGAGGTGACAGGCGCTTCAAATACTCCCGACTTCGATGTGGTGGTGGTCGGGAGTGCCAATCTTGATCTTGTTGCGTCTCTTGAGAGTTTGCCCAAGCCTGGCGAAACGTTGATTGCAAATGGTTATGCCGAACATGCCGGTGGCAAGGGGCTGAACCAGGCGGTTGCGTGTGCTCGCATGGGCGCACGAACTGCATTCGTTGGTTGCGTAGGTAACGACGATGCTGGAGCAATGCTGAGGGCGATTCTTGAAAAAGAGGGTATTGACACCAGCCACCTGCTCACGGTGTCAGCACCAACCGGTAGGGCCTTCATCAACGTCGATAAGCAAGGTGAAAACGCAATTGTTGTTATCGCAGGAGCCAATGCCTACGTCGGGACCCAATCCCAATTGCAACTGCCAACATCCCGAGTGTTGCTTGCTCAACTCGAGATACCGCTTGAAACCGTCCTGAGCGTATTCGAAACGGCCCGCCGCAATGGGTCGGTAACCGTGCTTAACCCCGCACCTGCATCGCGCCTCCAACCAGAAATACTCGCGCTCACCGACATCATCGTGCCGAACGAAACCGAATCTGAAGTGCTTGGTGGAACCAGCGTGTTGTTCGGCCAAGGCGTTGCAACAGTTGTTACAACACAGGGCGCTCATGGCGCAACAGTCGAAACGCCTTCATCAACGAACCATGTCGACCCATTCGTTGTGACGCCAGTGGACACCGTTGGCGCCGGCGACGCGTTCATCGGCGCTTTGTGCTCGGAAATCGCCCGAGGCAGGGCGGTGCTCGATGCAGCGAAGGTCGCTGCAGTTGGGGGCGCTCTTGCAACAACCGTTCATGGTGCAGTTCCATCGTTGCCAACCTTGCAGCAGGTGCAACAAGCAATGAGCACGCAATCGTGACCGACATCTCGAAACCCCAACTAATGCATTTCTACGATGAGGAAAGCGCCGAGTTGGCCCTTGCAATCGTTAAGTATGCGATGGAACGAATCAAGATGGATCCGCCGCCACTCGACAAGCCCTACACGCTGAGCGAATTGAATTCGATCGTTGGTCAGACCATCAAGCCCGAAGGCAGAAATGGCCTCGATGTGCTGCGCGAATTCGCCGATGAGCTCGCACCTTCATGCATCAGTGTGGATCACCCATTGTTTCTTTCGTTTGTTCCTGGTGCACCGACCGAGAGCTCCGTTCTTTTTGATCTCGTAGTCGCCGCCTCCAATATTTACGCTGGCTCATGGTTGGAGGGCGCTGGCGCTGTCTATGCCGAGAATCAGGCAATCCAATGGATTGTTGATCTTGCCAAGATGCCCGCAGGCTCTGGCGGTGTATTCGTCGCTGGCGGTACTGCAGGCAACTTGTCGGCGCTGCTGGCTGCGCGTTGGCGATGGCGTCATCGTGCCCGTGGCTCGATGGACAAAACGCGGCCGCTCATCATTGCGTCTGGCGGTTCACATTCATCTGTGGAGCAAGCAACAAAAGTGATGGATGCCGACGTGCTCAAAGTGCCAGCCGACGAACGAGGCCGCACGAGTGGTGCCGCAACAGCAAAATTCATTTCTTCATTAAGCAGGCAAGACAAGAAACGCGTGTGTGCAATTGTCGCCACGTCGGGCACCACCAATGTTGGTGTTGTTGACGATTTGGAAGGCATGGCTCAGCAAGCCCAAGCGTTAGATACATGGTTTCACGTCGACGGCGCATATGGTGCGGCTGCCCTGTGCGCACCAAGCGTCCGCCACTTGTTCAACGGCATCGAACATGCCGACAGCCTGATCGTCGATCCCCACAAGTGGCTCTTTGGCCCGTACGACTCGTGCGCGCTTATTTATCGCAACCCAGAAGAGGCCCGCAACGCACACACGCAACATGCGGAATATCTAGATGTGCTGCAACAA
>CAZNBF010000082.1:0-5294 GCA_964571325.1 uncultured Acidimicrobium sp. | reverse complement strand
CCCGCACGAACGCGCATTGCTCGGCTCGAGGCAATGAGCACAAGGGGCGGACGATAGCGTTACGTGCAATGAACGCTTCAGAGCGGCAAGCACTCACCATTGCTAACGATCCATTTCTTGCTGCCGCAAACGGCACCAAAGTTCGTCACACACCTGTGTGGTTTATGCGCCAAGCCGGCAGAAGCCTGCCCGAGTACCGCGCAGTACGCGGCTCCGGCAGCATCCTCGATGCAATTAAGCAACCTCGCCTCGCCGCCGACATCACGCTGCAACCGGTGCAGCGATACGGCGTGGATGCTGCCGTTTTATACAGCGACATCGTGGTACCCGCGCACGCAGTTGGTTTTGGGATTGATGTTGCGCCGGGAACTGGCCCTGTTGCCGAGCATCCATTTCGCAGCGCATCGGATTTGCAGCGGCTGCGCGCATTCGAACCGGAAGTCGACACGCCTTACGTTTTAGAAACAGTTCGAATTTTGGCGACGGAACTGCAAGTACCGCTACTTGCGTTCGCCGGCGCGCCATTCACTGTCGGCAGTTACCTGGTTGAAGGCAAACCAAGCCGCGATCACTTGATTACGAAACAAATGATGCACACCGACACTGCGCTCTGGAACCAGCTGATGCAACGTCTCGCTGAACATGCTGTTGCATCTATTGGCAGCCAACTTGATGCGGGCGCACGTGCCTTCCAACTTTTCGACTCGTGGGCAGGCAATCTCACCATTGACGAATACCGCCAACACGTACTTCCATTTTCTACTTTCGTATTTGACCAATTGGCAAGCTCTCACCCACATGCTCGCGGCATTCATTTCGGTCTTGGCTGCGACCATCTGTTGGAGTTAATGCAACAAGCAGGTGCCACCATCATCGGTCTCGATTGGCGAACATCAATTTCTGATGCTCGCAAACGCCTTGGTGCAGACACGGTGATACAGGGCAACCTCAACCCCGAGTTGGTGCTTGGAGATGTTGCAACTGCAATCGCTGGTACCGACCGCGTGTTGGCAGATAACGCTGGTAACCCAGCACACATTTTCAACTTGGGTCACGGTGTTCAACCTGCAACAAACCCAGAGGTATTAGCAGCAATAGTCCACCACGTTCATGAAAGAACAGCGCAATGACGAACAACAAAACAGCAGTCCTCTTGATGGCATACGGCACTCCGCGCAGCACCGAAGAGATTTTGCCCTACTACACCGATATTCGTCGGGGCCGCGTGCCAACCCCAGAACAACTCTCCGATCTCACAGCGCGCTACGACGCAATTGGCGGAATTTCACCGCTTGCCGCGCGAACCGAAGCACAACGTGATGCGTTGCAGCGCGCGCTAGACACCATCTCCCCCGACAAATTTCATGTGCAACTTGGCCTGAAACATGCGCACCCGATGATTGAAGAGTCGGTGAACGATTTGGCTCAGCAGGGTTTCACCACCATCATCGCTTTGGTGCTTGCACCCCACTATTCGTCGTACTCCATTGGTCAATACGTGGGCCGAGCTACAGAAGCCGCATTGCCGCACGGCATCAACGTGATCGGCATCGACTCCTGGGCAACCGAGCCAGCGTTCATTCGTTTTATTGCTAACGACATGGCAAAGAAACGCTCGAATATGCCTGCACGAACTCGTGCGCTCTTCACTGCCCACTCGCTGCCCCAGCGCATTATCGATGGCGGCGACCCATACCCACAAGAACTGCATGCAACTGCAACCGCCGTTGCAAAACAATTGAACATGAGCGAAGGTACCGACTGGGGAATCGCGTGGCAATCGGCTGGCCGCACCCCAGAGCCATGGATTGGCCCAGACATCTTGGCAGTGCTGCAAGAAATCGCCGACACAAAGAGTGCAGATGGCGTTGTTGTGAGTGCATGTGGTTTCGTTGCCGATCACCTCGAAGTGCTGTACGACCTGGATATCGAGGCGCAGCACCTTGCCGACGAACTTGGCCTTGCATTTGCCCGAACCGCTTGCGTCAATGACGACGCAGAGGTGATGGCCGCACTTGCACATCGCGTGGTCTTAGCAGCACAGCAGCACTGACAATCTCATGAGCACTAACGCGGTTCACTTCGGCGACAAACATGTTGTCGTCGTTGGTGCGGGGATCGCCGGTTTAGCAGCAGCGCATCATTTACTGAAACAGCCCAACCCACCTCGCGTCACCATTGTCGAATCCAACGATCGTGTTGGTGGCGTCATTCAAGCCTCGCCCTTCGCCGGCCTCCACTCGGTTGACGAATCGGCCGATGCATTTCTCACACGCACTCCGGCAGCGATGTCGCTAGCTGCCGATGTGGGTCTCGACCAGCAACTCACCTCGCCTGCCCGCTCGCATGCCTACATCTGGAGCAATGGCATGCACCCAATTCCGCACAACATGGTGTTGGGCGTTCCCGGATCGTTGTCATCAATTTGGCAAACACCGGTGTTGTCGGTATCGGGCAAGTTGCGAGCATCCTTTGAGCAGTTGATTCCGAGCCCAGTTGGCCGCGGACACGACAACATGGGTAAGGCAATTCGATCACGGTTTGGGGCTCAAGTTCTGGAGCGGCTTGTCGACCCACTTGTTGGAAGCATCTACGCCACAGACACCGACCACTTCAGCGTTCAAGGCATGCCGCAAGTGGCCGAACTACTCATGCAACGCGGCAGCCTGACGCGCGCTTCGCGCCGCGCAATTCAACGACGCACCGAGGGTGGCCCAATATTTGCTACACCGCTTGGCGGCATGAGTGCACTAACAAGTGCAGTGCACCACACGATCGTGGAGCGCGGATGCACCGTATTGCTTTCGTCGCCTGTCGACGAGATCAGTCGCGATGGAAAGTCCTACGTGCTGAATTGCGGATCAAACTCAATTAATGCAGACGCAGTTGTTCTTGCCGCTCCGGCAAAACACACAGCGCCCTTCATGCAGACTCTCGACGCCGACATTGCGGCGCAGTTCGCTCATGTCGAACACGCATCTGTTGTCATGATTGCGCTTACTGTTCCACGCTCGCAGTGGCCGGAGCATCTCACTGGCACCGGCTATCTGGTCCCCAAGCCAATGCAAACGGCAGTTACTGCAGTTTCGTTTGGCTCAAACAAATGGGCGCACTGGCAAACAAAAGATAACGACATGATTCTTCGTGTGTCGCTTGGACGCGACGGTATGCCGATGCATCACCTCGACGACGAACGCCTACTCGCTCTTGCGCTCGCCGATTTGCAATGGCACCTGGGCATTGACATTCAACCCACACATGTTCGTTTAACGCGCTGGGTCGAATCGTTCCCGCAATATCGGCCAGGCCATTCGGAGCGAATCGATTGGCTGGAACGATCCCTTGGCGCAGTGGCACCAGGCATTGCCATTGCAGGCGCAAGCTACCGCGGCATTGGTATTCCCGCTTGTATTGCAAGCGCGCAGCGCGCGGCATCTCAAACACTCACCGCATTGGGATCATGAGCAATTCTTCGCCAACACAGCGATGGCGATTGTGGGCTGTCCTTGGCGCAGGAGCACTCACCGCATTTAGCCTGCCGCCGTGGGGGTGGTGGCCTCTTTCGTACTTAGGCATTGCGCTCTTCGCAATGATTTCTCGCAATGCGCCGCAACGTCCACGCACGCAATTTGTTTTGGGCATGGTATTTGCCATTGGTTGGTTTGCTCCTGGCATGGGCTGGATGTGGTTTCTTACCCCTCCCGGATATCTGATTGCGGTGTTGTTGTTCGCAATGTTTCATGGCGTTGCTGCATTCATCACATCGCGCAGCGAACACCCCACACTGACCGGGCCTCTTGCACATACCCTTGCCGAGGCCTTGCGCTTTTCATTTCCTTTCGGCGGTGTTCCACTTGCATCGCTCGCTGTTGCACAGGCAAGTTCGCCATTCGTCGGCCTGTCGCGCATTGGTGGGCCATTGCTGCTTTCGTATGTGGTGTGGCAATTTGGTTTCATTGCGGCTCGTTGGCCGTTTGCAACCGCTCGACGACATGTGCCCATTGCAATTGCGTCATTGATTGCCCTCGTTGCAGTTGGCGCATACGCCCCAAATGGAACAGATACAGACAAGTCGCTGCGCGTTGCGTTTGTTCAAGGTGGCGGCCCACAGGGCACACTCGCTATTTCCACAAACAGCCGCGATGTCGTGGAGCGCCATCTTGCTGCCACTCGACTCATTGATGATACGGAGCAATTGGACATGGTGGTGTGGCCAGAGAACGTCATCGATGTCGACAGTTTTTATGAGAGCGTTGAACGCGAAGAGATAGCCGCCGAGGCGAAGCGGCTAGATGCACCGTTTGTTGTTGGAATTACCGAAGATGTGGATGCCCGTTTTTTTACTAACGCCCAAATCGTTGTCAACCAAGATGGAACGCTTGGCGATCGGTACGACAAAGTGCGTCGTGTCCCATTTGGCGAGTTTGTTCCACTTCGCGGCGTACTTGAATGGCTTGGAGCGCCGGTCGATCGCATCCCGCGCGATGCGCAGGCAGGAACAAACATTGCATCGCTACAAGTTGCAGACACCAAAATTGGCGTAGCCATCTCGTGGGAAGTGTTCTTTTCTGGTCGAGCCAACGAAGGCGTCCTCGCCGGCGGGTCGATGCTTGTGAACCCCACAAACGGATCCAGCTACACCGGCACCGTGCTGCAGTCGCAACAAATCGCGTCTTCACGCCTTCGCGCAGTGGAGACAGGGCGCTGGTTAGTGCAAGTTTCGCCAACTGGCTTCTCTGCATTTGTTTCACCCAATGGCGCAGTGTTTGAACGAACAGCAGTGAGCGAGCAGCGCGTAGTCATTCGCGACGTTCCTCAACGAACCGGCTCCACGTTGTATTCGCAACTTGGCGATCAGCCAATCATCATCTTGTTAACGGCACTCGTTGCTTCACTGCTGTGGGTTGCTCGGCGGCGGCGATCGTGGTCGATGTAATTCATTTACGTAACGGCTACATCTCTGTTGGTGTTGATGCGCATCATGGTGGTCGGCTCTCATCGCTGCAAATAGGCGAACACGAATTGCTCGTTCAGCAAACAGCACAAGCCAACCCGCGGGAATGGGGTTGTTACCCGATGTCTCCGTGGGCTGGTCGGGTGCGCAATGGCGCTTTCACGCACAACAATTCGTCACATCAACTTCCGATCAACGCACCACCTCATTCGTTGCACGGAACCGTGCTCGACACAAAGTGGCGGGTTGAAGAACACACCGACACGCATGCGGTGCTGCGCACCGAGTTTGATCAACGCTGGCCGCTTGGCGGGCGCATTGAACACCGCATCGATGTTTC
>CAZNBF010000081.1:3437-5306 GCA_964571325.1 uncultured Acidimicrobium sp. | reverse complement strand
CCGGATGGTTGGGTGAAAGTAGAGCCGATTGGGGAAAGTTCGGTTGTTCTTTCCACCAGCGAAGGTTTGCGCATTGAAATTGCTGCACTTACCAATGAAAACAAAAAGGTTCGACTGAACAGCAGGGGAATGGTGATTGTGGAGCATGACGACTTCATCACCGTTGCTGGCAGCGGATTGCAGCCCAATAGCGATGCTTCCACATGGCTATTTTCGACACCGAAAGAGTTGGGTCAACTCAAAGTTGACTCCAATGGTGAGTTCACTCAGCGTTACCAAATTGGTCCTGAAGTTGAGGTGGGTGACCACACGGCTCAAATCAACGGCATTGCACCAGACGGAACGTTGCGGTCGGTTGAGGTGGGTGTAGAAGTAATCGCTCGCCCTGCCGTGGCTGGGCCGTACGACCCAAAGAGCGAACCACGCAAGGTGATTGATCTAACGGTGGAGGCGATGGTGTTGTTGGCTGCGCTTGGTGCAATTGCAGCGCGCAAAGAAGAACGTGAATCTGCAGATGTTGCCGAAGTATCGGTGAGCTTTCGTGGATCAAACACCGTTGAACGAACCGACATGATTCGACCACCCGTCATGGGAGTGCTTGATCAATTGTCTTTCAGTTTGCCAACTGGAGTTGTTCGTAAATCTCCGATGGTCGCACGAATATTTGCCGATGGTTCATATTTGCGCGGGCTGTTTGGGGCTATCTGGTTGCTCTTGCCGTTAGCTGGTGTGCTCGTTGGTGCCATGGCGGCGCAAGAAACTAGCTACTCGGTGATCATGCCGTCCTTCATCCTCATGGCAATCATCATGGTCATTGGTATTGCCGACGCATTCTCGGGTTTTGCGGCCATGACGACTTTCGCACTACTGGCACTTTTGAATGGCGGGTTTTCCTCTACCGACTCGGTACGAGGCATATTGGGGCTGTGGGTATTGGCATTTGCAGTGCCGCTTGCCGGCGCTGCAGTTCGGCCGTTTAGGCGTCTGGCATCAGGGATGTTCGGTACGTGGCAACGCGCCACCGACTTTGTTCTTGTTGCGCTATTTGGTGCATGGGCCGCTGGTGCAATGTTCTCCGCGTTGCCAGCGCTAACCGGGTTTAAAACAATTGATGCCGATCGCATCGACGCGATTCGATTGATTGCACTTGTTGCGCTAGCGGTGAGATATGGAATTGAAAACATTGCTCGAGTGGTTGTCCCAACTCGGTTGACATCAATTGAAAATCAAAACCTTCCCGAAGTTTCGGATATGCAGAAAACATTGTCGGCAATTGTGCGCACAGCAGTGTTCATCTTTGTCGCCTGGGTCTTTATTGGTAACAATTGGGCTCTGTGGCTGGGTGGTGCAATGTATTTAGTGCCGAAACTTGTTGGACTAAAAGAAGAAAGATTTCCAGACTTCAAGCCCCTTCATCGCTTTCTCCCACGTGGGATTTTTAAAACAGTGGTGATGCTGTTTGTTGCAAAATGGTGGGGATCTCTTGTCGCGGAGAACGTACCAAACGCCGATGAAATGGTGCAGTACGGTTTCGTCCTGCTTGGTATCCCAGGATTGTTGCTCGGGGTTTTGGGTTGGTTTGGTCGCTCCAGCAAGCCTTGGTCATCGACGATTGCAAGCAAATTGCTTGGAATCGTTTTGCTGATTATTGGACTCGTCACCGTTCTGTAGGAGATCGTCCTACTTCAGGTAGTTGGCAAGGAACGCAAGCGAGGCAATGACTGTGCCGAACACGGCAATGTTGGTGGCAATGATCCAGCCGATGTTGTTGATGAGACCGCGAGTGAGTCGGCTTTCGATGCGATTGAAACCCTCGTTCATGTCATGGCGGAGTTCATTAAATCGGCGGTCTACTTCGTCGAATCGTCG
>CAZNBF010000081.1:0-3337 GCA_964571325.1 uncultured Acidimicrobium sp. | reverse complement strand
AATCGTCGATCCACTGTAGTAAATCGTAAATCTATGTTGATGGACAATTTGCGCAGATCATTGCCGGTTGCATTGCGATCTAGATCCTCTGCAAAAAGCTCAGCCATGAGTTCCTCCGCTCGTTCGGGAGTATTACATAGGTCGTGCTTTGGCTGTCAAGCAACGTCGTCGCGAGCATTGATGGCCCATGAAAGGCCCTGCTGCTCGTCGGCAATCAGCAGTTGCAGCTGCCAGCCCGTTGGGCTTTGGCCGGCGTCAAACCACCACCAGCGAAGGCGCGAGACAAGTTGGCTCATGTGGTCGTGTGCGGGTGGCCAGTGATCAATCTGTTTGGTCAGCGTTGCAACCAACCACCAGGCGTTGTAGCGGCCAAGTGCGTTGCCTCGTCTGCGGCCGTGTGCACCGCCACTGGCGCCAGCCCATGCGAGCCAGGAGAAACCTTCAGACGGGGAGAGTTCGCGCAGCTGTGCGTCTTGCCCGACAAGCGCGCCATGTTCGTTGCCATTGCCGCAGAACATGGTGACGCTGCCATTGGAAGACGAAGTCCATGGTTCGACAAGTTGGCGGAAGGCAGTTTCACTTTCGTCGTCGTCGACAAGGTTGCCTTGCGGAGTGGCCGCGAACATGCTTGAGGTTGGTGGCAATTCGGGCGATGGAAATTGTGCGCCGTTATCTCGGTAGTCAGCAAGCGCATACTGCGGTTCCCACTCACCAATAGTGAATGGAATTTCGAGAGCCTCAAAGAGGGATTCTTCGTTATCGATATATTGACCTCGAATTGCACACTCGTAGGCAACAAACGAAGTTCTAGGGTCGTGGGGGAGGTGAGGTTCGATGTCTACGAACTGATGATGTTGCGCAACCACTTCGGTGAGTGGCCCGATGGTGAAACGTCCGGCATCTTCACCAAGCACCTGTGCGGCGGTTTCGGCTGGCGCCAACAAAGCCAGCCGATATTCCGCAAGGGTGGATACAGGCCACAGTTGTCGGCCTGTTTGTGTTGCGGCCTTGCAGGCGTTGCGCAAGGCAAGCAGTTGGGCCCAGTTGCGTGATGAGCAGTAGTCATCTACGAGGCGAACTAGTCCATCAATGTCGCCGTGATCGATGAGTGGTTCGTGCACCGCGTTCATACCAGTGGCCATGGGTAACGCGACCCGGTGCGGTCGATGGGGAAAGCACCGCCTTCGCAGATCCATTGGGCGCGCTCTTGCAGTGCCGACACCTCGTCGCTACTGAGAAGCGTTGCAATTGCGAGGGGAACAGTTTCGATCAATGGTTCGATTGCTGCGCGCAAATGATCGGGTAGTGCTTCTCCACCAAACTCCCAAATCACAGTTCGCAGCTTGAAGTCGGCCGAGAAACAAACACCGTGATCGATGCCCCAAATCTTGTCGTCCAAACCAAGTAGGCAGTGGCCGGCTTTGCGGTCGGTGTTGTTGGCAACGATGTCGAAAACGCACATAGCGCGAAGTTGATCGTGCAAATCTTCGCGCTGTTCGAAAATGGTGAAGTAGTGCTGCTCGACGTCGGCGTCGATGAAGTACTGCAGCGATCCTTCGCCTAATGGGCCTTCACGCAGCACCGTAGGTGGAACCATGTTGATTCCCATTGCTTGTGAGAGCAGGTATGCGGCTATTTCGCGGCGATGAAGGCCTGGTTCAAAGTCCCATAGCGGGCGCTCGCCGCGAAGAGGTTTATAGATTGCCTGCATCGAGGTTTCACCACACTGCACTGAAACCAAAAAGGTTGCGTTACTGCTGTGAGGCATGCGCCCAATAATGGTGATCTCGCCATGTTCAAGGGTATGAACGATGTTGGATTCGGGGTTTAGTTCATTCGAGGGCATGCATGACCATCGATATTGACCGGAAGGCCACAGAACAAACAGGCTGGTCGGCCTGCGGCAACCACGTCGTCGGAATGCTCACAAAAAGCGGCTGCTTGCCCTCGAGTTATTTGCACGCGTAGCCGTGCCGCATCAGTTTCTGAAGTAAATGGTTCGATCGGTTCTTCATTTTCGTCAGTTGGAATGAATTCTTCGATCTGGACAACCATGCGGTCGTTGCGCGAGTCGTATGCAATGCCCACTGTTCCAACAACGAATTCGATTTCTGGTGAAGGCGCCAATTGCATTGCATCTTCGATCGGTCGATCTTTGACATCTGGTGCGTCGGCGAGTAGCTGACGAATGTACTGGGAGAGGGCTGCCACTTGCTGCTTTTCGCATTTCATGGTGACGCTTACGCCGTCGGCTCGCACCTGTAAAACAAAAGTACGTTGCCCTGGTTGACCAAGCGCGCCCGAGGTGAAGGTGTCAGCTGCGTCAAACTCGTAAAAACTGCTCATGATGGCCGAAGTTCGCCTAGTGATCCGCCGGTGGAGTTAACGGTGAGCACCACTGGGCCGAATGAAGAGTATGAAACTGCGCTCACAGAGCAGGTGCTGATGACAATGCGTTGAAACAAGTCGATGTGTGTACCCATTGCATGCGCGACAGCCGCCTTGATTGGATCGGCGTGGCTTACACAGACGACGATGCCGCCAGGGTGTTGCGAGCGGATGTCATCTAGTGCACTCACCATTCGCGTCTGCATCTCGATGAAGCTTTCGCCGTCTGGAAAACGAAACGTACTCGGCGCTTTTTGCACCGTTGTCCATTCGGGTTTTTTCATCAGTGCCGAAAGTTGGGCGCCTGTCCATTTACCAAAATCACACTCCAGCAAACCTTTGTGAATCTGCACCTTCTTGCCGAGGATCTTGCCGATTGGTGCGGCCGTTTCGCGCGCGCGCTCTAGGGGCGACGCGTAGACAGCAGAGATGCCCTTGATCTCGCTCAGACGTTTGGCAACCGTTTCGGCCTCGATGCGGCCGCTGTCGGCCAGATGCAGCCCTGGCGCCCTGCCCGGCAGAACCTTGCCCGTTGTGGGCGTGCGGCCATGGCGCACCATGATCACCAATGTCGATTTGTTGCTCTGTGCGCGTGCCATAACGGGTAACTCAAACTATCGTGCGGGGCAGTGGCACGCCTATCCGACACCGAATTACAGCAAATAACTGCCGAGGTAACCCAGTGCCAGCAGTGCCCACGGTTAGTCAAGTGGTGTCGCGCAGTTGCGGTTGAGAAGCGTGCCGCATACCGAAACGACGAATATTGGGGCAAACCAATTTCAGGTTTCGGCGACGAACGCGCACGCATTGTTGTGCTGGGTTTGGCGCCGGGTGCGCATGGCGCGAATCGAACTGGGCGGGTGTTCACGGGAGATCGCAGTGGTGAGTGGTTGTTTCGTGCAATGCATCGTGCAGGGCTTGCAAACCAAGCAACTTCCGACAATCGAAA
>CAZNBF010000080.1:2437-5313 GCA_964571325.1 uncultured Acidimicrobium sp. | reverse complement strand
TCGCTCGCGTCCAATCGTTAGATCATCTCGCTAGGCTGTTGCAGTCCGGGGAGTGGCGCAGTTGGTAGCGTGCCTGGTTTGGGACCAGGAGGCCGGGGGTTCAAGTCCCCCCTCCCCGACAACTTTCTACCGAAATTTGAGGCTTTCATGAACCACCCGATTGCTTCCGCCAAATATGTGTCGTTCGTGTCGTACCGCCGTGACGGCACACCAGTTGCAACCCCAGTCTGGATCGCCCCTCTAGGAAACGATTTCGGATTCACCATCGACAACGAATCCGGCAAAGCCAAACGACTTGCACACACCAAACGGGCCACTATTCAGCAATGCGACGTGAAGGGAAAAGTTGCAGAAGGAACGCCCGTGTACCGCTGTACCGCCAAGGTTGTACTTCACGGCGAGGCCGAAATTGTGCGCGACGCAATCGCCAAAAAATATGGGATCACCTACAAAGTCTTTTCAGTGTATTTGTGGTTCACCGACCGATTTGGAAAGAAAAAACACCAGCCTGAGACGGCTGTGATTGTTTCGTTGGACGCCTAGCCTTCGCTGCGCCTAAGCCAATTCGCCGCGCGCAATGCTGTTGCTCACGGCGTCTACAAAATGCCCAAGTGGCTGATCGTGCTCGATTAAGGGAACGTGCTTCCCTACAACCTCAACCAATCTTTTGGCAGCCTTGCCCCGCTTGAGTTCTTGGCGCAGACAAAGCAGCTGATGCGCAGTTACCGCTTCAATCGCGACCAACTGGCGCAGCCAGCCAACTTGTCGGCTCAGCTTTTCCACGACAAGCGGAAACTGTGACGCGACATCCTCCGCATTTTCAGAAATTGCAAAGAAATCGAGACTTGCAGGATTGGCTTCATAACGAATCCTTGTCGCCATCGCAACAGTCGACTTCATCAATGCATTGAATCCCACACTGTGACCTTCGAGCGGCGCAAGGTATCGCGGCACTCCCCTAATTGAACCGTTGACCATTCTGATCGTTCGATTCGCCGCCGCATTCGACCAGTGGGCAAGCGCAATCGTGAGTGCTTCCCCCGATACGGACACTGCAAGCGATTGGAAATTACTGGACGATCTAATCTGTCGTTTCTCAAGTAGCACTACTGGGTTGTCGTTGCTCAAGTTGCACTCTTGAAGCAACAAGTTTGCAAACGACAGCGCATGGGTTTCCACCAGGGCCACCAGTGGAACAAGTGTTCGAAACGAAAGCGCATGCTGGGCCTGATCGATCGCACCCTCTTCAAGCGTCCACGAACCGTGCAGCAAGTCCATGATCAAACGGCTTGCGTCATCGGCTCCTGGGACAGACTTTGTTGCAACAACTTCTGGCAGGAACGGCCCAGGGTTGACGCCATAGGCCTCGCACGATGCAACAGCAACCTGTTTCGCTGCAGCCAGGACAACGCCCAACTCCGCGATTACTTCAACTGCGGCGGATTGCGTCACCGATCCGGAGTTCAGCAGGCCGAGCCCATCCTTTGCCGCAAGTTCGACCGGCTGCAAATTGGCAGCGCTTAGCGCACTGAGTGCAGAAACTCGCGCGCCACGAAATGAAACGTCTCCAATGCCGAGCGCAGCCGCGCACAGCTGTGCGCATTGACCAAGATCGCTCGAACCGACCGAACCGTGCGATGCAACAATCGGGGTTAATCCTTTGTTGTACATTTCCGCAAGCTGGTTGACAACGTGTGGCGAAACTGCCGAGTTTCCGTTGCACAAGTTGGCGATGCGAATTGCTAGTGCACGCCGACTTACCGAATCTGGGAGTGGTTCGCCAATGCCGATCATTCGTCCCTCAATAACCGATCTCTCAAAATCTGCAGTGGATCCGCGCTCAAGCGCCATTGACACGTTGGCACCCAAGCCCACGTTCAGACCGTAGACGGCAGTCTTTCCATCCATGTGTTCATCGGCAATTTTTCTCGACTCGGCAATCCGCTTAATGGCTGCAGGGGAAATCTCGATCTGAGTTTCAAGACTCCCAAACGCAATCAAATCGACAAGTTCGAGGGGTTTGTCTCCAACGATGACTTTCACGCGTAACGCAACTTCTGGCCAACACCCATCTTCTTTGCCTTTTCAAGCATCGTGTGACCAAGCGCAATGTCGGAAAGCGACAAACCACGATGCCATAGCAGTGTTGTCTCATTATCGGATTCTCGCCCAGCTTTTTTCCCGACAACAATTTCGCAAAGCTCGGCATGCAAATTTGATTCGCTCAACAGCCCCGCCTCCACATGCGCACGAAGCGAACCAAATTTGCCACTCTTGCACTGCCCCCAATCATCGACTACCACTTTGTCCATATTGGATAGCAAATCAATCTCGACGGCACTCATCGTTCCGTACGGCACGATGAATGCGCCTTGGCTAATCCACTTCGTCTGCAGCATTGCCTCGGGTGCTGGCAGTCGTGATGCCTCGACAACAATGTCGGCGCCTTCAACGCAACTTTTCCAATCGGTCGTAGCTTGCACAGGTTTGCCAAGGTCGTTGGAGAGTTTTGCTGCAAATGCCTCGCGGCTTTCCGGCCTAAGCGAGTGCACCCGAATCTCATCGAAATCAAATAAGTGGTCGAGCAGCCGCACGTTCCAATACGCAGTCCCCCGTGCGCCGATGTGCCCCAAAATTTTGGACCCCTTGCGTGCCAGGTGCTTTGCGCCGAGAGCCGTAATTGCGCCTGTGCGCATGTCAGTGAGAAATGATGCGTCGATAACTGCCTTAGGCATACCCGTTCGACGGTCCATCAAGTTGAGGAGGGCCAGCTCGCTCGGGAGACCAGCCAAATAATTGTCGACGAAGTCCCCCACGACTTTGACGCCAGCCATGTCGATCGACCCACCAAGTGATCCGCGCAACACGTTGAAGTG
>CAZNBF010000080.1:0-2337 GCA_964571325.1 uncultured Acidimicrobium sp. | reverse complement strand
CCAATGCCAGTTTCCAACATTCCGCCACACCACACTGGCACGCCGCGCGAATAACACAGATCGTGGATGCGCTTCGACTCCATGTAGCCACCTACACGACCAGGCTTAATATTGATGATCGAACACGCACCGATATCAAGTGCACCGCGAGCGACATCGTATGAAGTAATCGATTCGTCCAAGCAAACCGGCGTTGCAATGCGCTTGCTTAACTCCACGTGACCAACTATGTCTTCCTCTGGAAGAGGCTGCTCGATCAACAACAAATTGAATTCGTCCAACCTGGCCAAGTGTGCTGCGTCATCCACGGTGTATGCCGCGTTGGCATCTACCTGCAACAACATTTCATCACCGAATGCTTGCCGAACAGCGCGCACGCGATCGATATCAAAACCAGGTTCGATTTTTAGCTTGATGCGCACGTACCCGTCTTTGCGGTAGCCCTCAACCACGCCGAGCAACGTGTCGATGTCGGGCTGAATACCAACCGACACGCCAGACGCAACCCTTGTTTGAGTCGCGCCAAGAAATCCTGCCAAAGACAACCGCGTGCAACGCAGTTGGTAATCCAAGAGCGCAGCCTCCATGGCGGCCTTGGCCATGAAATTGCCCCGAATGCTGGCGGCGGCAACCACAAACTCGTGAGCGGTGATGTTGGGTGTCACTAGCGGGATGAGATACCGCTTGATTACCTCTTCGCAACCATCTACGTATTCCGACGAATACAGCGGTGCGGCCATTGCGACGCATTCGCCCCACCCCTCTTCGTCGTCGCCAATTACATGGACGTACAACAGTTCGCGGTCTACCTCGGTACCAAACGAAGTTCTAAACGGCGAAACCAAGTTGATGTGGGCCCGAACAATTTCAATTCGCTTGATGCTCATTGCGCCCCATCTTTATTGCTACGCAGTACGTAGCAATAATCCTCATTAAGGCCAACCACGCTCAAGCCATTTTTCTCGGCCGCTTCGAATGCGGCTCGTTGCCGCTCGCGCCAGTTGGCCGCCTGCGCCGTATCGGTTTTGCGGAGCAATTCGATATCTGCCGGAGTGGCGACGAGCACGTCGTCGGCCTTGGCTTCAACGAAATCTGTCGCTGCAGGAGTATCTCTGCCGGCAATATCCCATCGCACCAGCAACCTGTCGCTTTGTTCACCCGCGTTGATGCCATCGTCTAACTGGCCATAAAAATTCCTGTGGTATCCCAAAACTTGAGTGCCCAACTTGACGATATTGAACCAGGCATTTCTTCGCACGAGTGGATCAAAGGTCCATGTCACCGTGCCAAATCCGTGTTCTCTTGCCCAAGAAAACTGATGCAACTTGAGCGCATAACCAATGCCCCCGTTGGCTGCGGTAGCAACCACGCCAGCTGCATGTGAGTGCAGATTGGGTGCACTTTGGCCGGCAAGCGGAAGCCCCACAAGCGCGAACGCGGCGCCAACTGGCGCACCATCGCGCCAAGCAATTGCGCCGTAGGCACCATTGTGCAATGCAGCAACCATGATTTCGGGCGAAACCATGGCTCGCACCGACCACACTTCATCAAAAATTGTGGAGATCAGGGCGGCATCAGCGGGCGTCGTGGCCACTTCGATCGACAATCCAGCGATCTCTCGGGGCCCGGCTGCTGTTGACATTGGTTGAAACTCTACCGATCAGCCAAGATAGAGGCATGACCGTCACCGTAACCATCGTCGACCACCCAGTTGCAGCAGAAGCACTCACCCACCTGCGCGACGAGAATTCTTCCAATCAGTTCTTCCGCGCCGAGATGCGGAGATTGTCGTTAATTGTTATCGCTGAAGCAACACGCTCGGTACCCACTCGAAAAGTTCGAGTGACTACTCCGCTTGCAGAAACCGATGGCATCAAAATTGCTCAGCGCCCAATTCTTGTTCCAATTCTTCGAGCAGGTCTTGGCATGCTTCCCGCTGCGATGGAGCTATTGCCCGACGCAGACATAGCTGTTGTCGGAGTACAGCGCGACGAAGTTACTCACGAACCCAGTGAATACGTTGCAAAACTTCCGGCAAGACTGGACGGCCGGCATTGCATCGTTCTCGATCCGATGCTCGCAACCGGCGGCTCTTTGGAATATGGCTGCAAGCTTCTTGCTGCTCGCGGCGCACCAGAGCCGCTCACCATTGCTTGTGTGCTTGCAGCACCAGAGGGAATTGCCTACTTAGAAAAGTCGGGAATGAATCTGCATATCGTCACCGCATCGGTCGACGAACGATTGAACGAACATGCCTTCATTGTTCCTGGCCTTGGCGATGCAGGTGATCGCCAGTTTGGCCCGCCCAACTGATTGCTAGCCAAAAAATGTTGCCGA
>CAZNBF010000079.1:0-5453 GCA_964571325.1 uncultured Acidimicrobium sp. | reverse complement strand
GCCGGGCACATTGGGTACGTGGTTAGGCGTTCTACAGAGTTTGCATGAACGAGAAACTGATCTTCGAGTTTTACCCCTTGGTGGGTTTCTGGGTCTCCGATGTAACTCTCGATGCACAACACCATGTTCTCTTGGATTTCACCAGGGAAGTCGAATGATCCGTCGGCATCAACTCGGGGGACATTTGGATGCTCGCCGGCCATTCCTAAACCGTGCGCAAGCACGTAGTAGCCGTAGTCGCGGTGGCGTGCGGGCACGTCGTACGCAAGCCGAGCAAACTCCTCAAAACTGCGACCAGCCTTGATGTTGGATGCGTTGTGTTCAAGTTGCTCTACAGCAATTTGATAGATGTTTCGCTGTGTGTCAGTCGCGGGTGTTTCTCCACACAGGAATGTGCGGGAAAAGTCGACTGCGTAATTCATCACGCCGATTGCATCGGTGTCGAAGCACACCAAGTCGCCCGCTTGCATCACTGCATCGGACGATTCTTGGAAATACGGGAATGTTCGGACGCCGCTTTGGAAGAGGCGGGTGGAAACAAACTCGCCGTTTCTTGCGATCAAGCCCTTATGAAACTCTGCCCATACTTCGTTCTCTGTACGACCAGGCCTAATGGCTTCTTCCAAGCTGGAAGCAGCAAGTTGTACCTGCGAAGCGGCGTAACGCATTACATCAAGCTCAAGTGGCTGTTTGATCATGCGCGAGGTCTGAAACACAGAAGTGGCTTCAGAAAGCGTGACCCCGCGTTGTCGAAGCGCGTCGGTAAATGTGAAGTCGACAAGTTCGACAGCAAGCTGCATGTTTGATTGGCCCTGCACAGTTTTCAGAATTTCGACAATCTCGTCGGCGAACTTCTCATTATTCACGCGGAAGTGCGGAGTCTTCTTTGCCGTAATTCCTGTTGACGTTCGAATCTCGGTCAGTGTCGGCAATCCTTCAGAAAGATGCTCACCTAAATTGAACTCGAACAAAATTGTGGGTCCGTCAACGCAATGCAAGACAAATCGTGATGGGCCCATCAGACTCCACACCGTCATGTTGCGCGAGCCTGTGGCGTACAAAATGTTGATTGGGTCGGGCGTGAGAATTGCGGAAACACCCATTGCACGCATGGTGTCTGTCAGGCGAGTTTGACGCTGCAGGTACAGCTTGTTGGTGTCGACAACTAATTGCATAGAACTATTTTACTTCCGGTGCTTCAACGATCTGTTGCAGTTTGCGCAAATTGCGTTTCCAAATGGCGCGCATCACTACCTTGCCACCAACGAATGAACCGATAGAACCACCAAGCCACCAAGGGAAAATCAATTCTTCCGCCCAGGTGAAACGAGTGCGATTGCCGCCGTCTAGTGGTTCAAGTGTGAAACGCCCTGTGCCTGTAACAACACCAACGTGGCGAACACCCATCACTTGCTGGGGGACCCACTCGGTGATCTCCATGCGATCGACAAGTTTGATTGGGCCCACTTTGGTGTCGCAAAAAAACGTCGTTCCCACGTCACGGGTTTGCTCGCCAATGAAGCGAATAGCAACCGCGTCGGCCATCCAATCAACGTGGCGCTCTACTGGTTCGACCACTTGCCAGACCCGCTGTGGTGTTGCCTGCAAATCGATGCTTACTCGAATCTTTCCCATGTCAAGAACCGTACTAGCGCGGTCTATCTGGTGCTTTGCCGTAGACGGTGATATGACGCACACTGTTGTCGCTAAATGGTTCGCGGGCGTACGAACTCCAGCGCTGTTCCACTTGCAACCCGGCCCGGTTTGCCATGGCGTCTATTTGTTCCACCGTGGCATATCGAACAACCCAAGTTCGGTCGGGGCCATTTCCAACCGATTCGCTGAAGGCCCCGCGCATGATTTGGTTGGCTTGGTCAATCGTTGCCTCGCTGAATACCGAGGTTGCGCCCACAGTTCTCACAACGTGGGGGGCAACAGTTTGCGGTAGATGGTCGCTTGGCACAAAGCAATCAACGATGACGTGGGCGCCTGGCAACAAACGTTTTGCAGATTGCACCAAGCATTCCAATTGTTCGGGCTCGGTGAGCAAGTTGAAGAGCGTGTTGTATGCCAAGAGCACGACACCAAATTGTTCGTCGGGCATGTCGGCAACCATGTGGCCCAACAGCGTTTCAACCAAGCGTCCATCTGGTTTCGCGCTGAGCGCAGCAAGCATGGCTGGCGACGAGTCGATACCCACTACGCGCAGACCACTTTGCGCGAGGGGGATTGCAAGTCGGCCCGTGCCCACTCCCAATTCGAGTACGGAAGTGTGCTCGGCAAGCTGCCGCACAAACTCCACAACTTCAACAACCGGATCGAGGTCGTGGTACCAGTCGTCGTAGACATCGGCGAAGACTTCGCCGTACTGGTTGTTTGAATACTCCACATCACCATTCTGGTGTGGGGGGCTACCCTGAGGGGCATGGTTACGTACCTCGATCATGCGGCTTCAACGCCCATGCGCCATGAGGCAATCGAGGCAATGGCCCCGTTTCTCGATCATGTGTATGCCAACCCCTCTGGTTCGCATCGATCTGCCCGTGAGGCACGAAAAGCACTTGATGAAGCCCGAGATCTTGTGGCCGAAACTCTGGGCTGTCAGCCCGGTGAAGTGGTGTTTACCAGCGGTGGAACAGAAGGCGACAACCACGCAATTCTTGGCGCTGTGCGCCGACTGGGTGGCGTTGCAGTGTGCCCAGCAGCCGAACATCACGCCGTGTTGCATTGCGTCGAGCACGTAGGCGGAGTGGTTGTTCGCGTAAACAATGTTGGAACTGTTGATCTAGAAGATCTGCAACGAGTTCTGGAAGAGGCAACCGAAGACAAACCCGTCACTGTTGTTTCAGTGATGGCGGTGAACAACGAGATAGGCACCATTACCCCAATGCGTGAAGTTGCCAAAGTTGTTCGGAAGTACGCGCCAAACGCAATTTTGCATTCGGATGCGGTGCAAGCAGCCTGCTGGATCGACTTGCGCGAAGTGACGCCGCTTGTAGACGCGCTCTCGCTTTCTGCACACAAGTTTGGTGGGCCAAAGGGCGTTGGTATCACGGTGATTAAAGCCGGGAAGAATCTTGAGCCACTCATATTCGGTGGTGGGCAAGAGCGCGATCGTCGAAGTGGAACGCACAACGTGGCGGGCATCATCGCAACTGCAAAGGCGTTAGAAATTACCGATAAGACCCGTGTTGAAGAAACGGTGCGTGTCACCGCATTACGCGACCGGTTGGTTGATGAAATCTTTGCTGCGTTGGATGGCGTTCTAGAGACAGTTCCTCGCCAACATCGTGTTCCCGGCGTCGCGCATCTGTGTTTTTCGGGTTTGGAAAATGAAGCGTTGTTGTTCCTGCTCGATCAGGCCGATGTGTATGCGTCGGCAGCATCGGCGTGTGCCAGCGGGGCAATGGAGCCCTCTCATGTGCTGGAAGCAATGGGAATCGACCGAAAATGGAGCAATGGGGCGCTTCGGCTGAGCTTCGGCCACACCACCACAAATGCCGATATCGACACGGCTGTTTCGGCCATTGTCTCTGCAGTCAATCAATTGCGTCGTTAGCCTTTAAGGCATGAAAGTGCTTGTGGCCATGTCGGGTGGCGTCGATTCTTCGGTGGCTGCCGCCGAATTGAAAGACGCCGGCCACGAAGTGGTGGGCGTGACGATGCGCTTGTGGGGCGGCGAAAGTGACACTGGTTGCTGTTCGGTTTCCGACGTGGATGATGCGCGGCGAGTTGCCCAGCAATTGGGCATTGATCACTTGGTATTCAACTTTTCCGACGACTTCAACAAGCATGTTGTCGACCCATACGTGCAGGCCCATGTGGATGGCTTTACTCCCAACCCATGTATCGAATGCAATCGCCATCTCAAGTTTGATCGCTTGAGCGAGCGTGCACGCTTGCTGGGTTTCGATGCGGTGGCAACTGGGCATCATGCACGTATTGAAAAAGACGACGAAGGAACACTTCGTCTTGCGCGCGGCGCCGACGATGCCAAAGACCAGAGTTATGTAGTGCACATGCTCGATCAAAACGAGCTGGAATTCACCATGTTTCCAGTGGGGCATTTAACAAAAGCGCAAGTGCGCGACAGGGCAGTCGAGTTGGGCTTGCGCACTGCCACGAAACCCGACAGTCAAGATGTTTGTTTCATTAGCAAAACTGGCGGACGCGAAACATTTTTAGGCAATCGCATCCCGTTTCGCCCAGCGCTTGTTGTAAACGAAGACGGAAGTGAAGCGGGTTCGGTAGAGGCTCTCGAATTGGTCACTATTGGTCAGCGCAAAGGCCTCGGCCTGCCAGGTGGCGGGCCAAAGCAATACGTGGTGGATGTAGATACCCCTAATGCGCGCATCACGGTGGGCGACGAATCCAAGCTCTTCTGCCAGTCGGTTGTTGTTAACGACATCGTGTGGTCGAGCGAGGGCGATGTCGAGCGATTGCGTGTAAACAACGACGTGCTGGTGCAGTCCAGCGCCCACGGGGTGGCATTGCCCGCCACGGTGGAAGTCTTAACAGAGTCTGAAATCCGTCTGAATTGGTTGGTTCCACAGCGCCGAATTGCACCCGGCCAGAGCGTTGTGCTTTATAATGTAACCAATTCTTATGTCCTAGCGGGAGGCATCGCGTGTTCAGATTCAGAAAAGGTCTCATTGTTGTAGCAGCTGTTCTGTCGAGTTCGTTTGCCGTTGGGCAATCTGCGTCGGCTGCAGTTTCATGGGAGTTTTCTGAGGAGAGTGTCTCACTTGGGATATCGGCAGTTTCGCCTCATGTCGAGCGAACGGGATCGGCAGATCGCATTTGGTATCCGAGCCTTCCCTCTACTGCCGTCTCGGACTGCACCGATGCAGGGGCTTGCACCTTGGTGGGCGGCGTAGGACGATTGGGTTCGGACTTCACTGCAATCACACTTCCTAATGGAACTCGAAGGGCATATTTCGTTGATATGACTCCGGGGACATCTGTTAAAACAGTGTCGTCAGCACAATGCGTAACTACTGAGTGTTTGTCTGTTGGAACAAGCACACCAATCGCTGCAGATGTTGCAGTGCCAACGACAGAGAAAGCGTGGGGCGTGCCCGATGCAGTGGTTACTCCAGACGGAAAAGTACGCGTTTATCTTGTTGTGAGCCCAACGCTGACTAATTCGTGTCCTGAAAAAGTGCGTAGTTATATTTCAAATGACGGCATAAATTTCACCGTTGAAAGCGGATACCGCCTTGAGGGTGGCTTTGTTGACACCGAAATTCTCCGTGCGAAGACAGGCGACTGGCTCATGATCATGTCGACTGGCCCTGGTTGCGGGAATGGAATGCAGCAACTTTTTGTCTCGTCGTCTGCCGATGGTCTCACATGGTCAACACCACAGGCCGTGACTAAGAGCGACAATCGACGTCTCGACCCAACGGGTTACGAAGTATCGCCAAACGTATTTCGTATTTACTACGCATTCA
>CAZNBF010000078.1:0-5540 GCA_964571325.1 uncultured Acidimicrobium sp. | reverse complement strand
GTCAGACAGGATCACAACGGAGCACCCTACCGAAAACCATGCACCAAGCCGAAATGGGCGTGTAAATACGGCTGATTGATTGCGGTTAACCGTTGATCAAACTGACGAGAGCCCACAATGCTGCGACGCCCCCCATTGCGGCCATAGCAACTGTTCGACCGACTGGTGCCTTGTTTAATTCGACGTCATCTTGTTGTTTGGATGGCGGCCGAACCAGTGCCAACAGGTTGCCGACGAGCATTGCTCCACCAAAAGCCAGCACCAGCCACACCAACAAATCCTCGCCTAGAAACATGTGGTTAGTCGCCGAGAGGAATATCGGTGGAATGATCGGTGGCGAGATTTTCGAAACGGGTGTACACCGCCTGCCAGGCCAACCGCGCCAAACCAAGTGGGCCAGCACGGTGCTTAGCAACGTTGACCTCGGCAAAACCCTTTAGGTTTGGATCCTGCTCGTAGATTTCGCCGCGGTACAAGAACATCACCACGTCGGCGTCTTGCTCGAGTGCGCCTGATTCTCGCAAGTCGGACAGCGTTGGGTGCTTGTCGGTGCGACTTTCGAGCTGGCGACTGAGCTGACTTAGAGCAAGCACTGGCACATTGAATTCGCGTGCAAGCAACTTCAACTTACGACTGATCTCGCTGACTTCTAATTGTCGGTTTTCTGGACGACCGTCGCCACCCATCAGTTGCAAATAGTCGATAACGATTAATGCAATTGCGCCTTCGCGGCTGAAAATACGTCGTGCTTTCGCACGAATCTGACCCACTGTTGTGCCTGCACTGTCATCAATGATCAACGGAATGTCGAGCCTGCCTACGGCATGGCCCATCTTGGTCCAGTCGTTGGGGCTTGGACGACCAGTACGCAATACCGATCCGTCTACTCGCGCTTCGCTGGCAAGAATACGTTGTGCAAGTTCGGCCTTGCCCATTTCAAGCGAGAAAAAGAGCACTGGTTGCTGCACCACTTGGGCCACATGCACCGCAATGCCAAGCGCAAATGCGCTCTTTCCCATTGCAGGGCGAGCACCAACGATGTTCAGTGTGCCGGGCTGCAACCCAAGCAAGATTCGGTCGAGATCGGTGAAGCCGGTTGGTGCTCCGCTCATCACTTCTTTGTTGTTGAAGCGCTCCTCCAACTTGTCCATCGCGTTTTTGATAAGCAAGTCGACACGCTCGGAGTTGTCTCCCACCTGGCTTTCGGAAACATCAAAAATTTTGCTTTCAGCGTCGTCAATTGCTTTGTCTACGTCGTCAGGTTCGCTGTACGCAATCTCCGCGATATCAGAGGCCGCGCTAATCAGCCGACGAAGCCTTGCGGTTTCACGGACGATCTTGGCGTAACGGTCGGCGCTGGTAATCGCGGGAGTTGCATTTTGCAACAACATCAGTGCATCGAGACCGCCAACGGTTTCAAGCAGGCCAGCACGACGTAGTTCGTCGCCAACGGTGATTGGGTCGACGGGTTCGCCGCCGGTGTTCAGCGAACGAATGGCGTCATAGATATGACGATGTGAAGGCTTGTAAAACTCGTCGGGGTGAACGCCGCGTTCGAGGGCGACACCAACAGCATCGCGCGACAGCAACATTGCACCAAGCAGCGACGCTTCGGCGTCGATGTTGTGTGGTGGAACTCGTTGCGCGCTTCTAGACGATGAGCGTGAATCGTTGCGATACTCGTCTGAATTTGACATGCAACTACCTTGCCCGTTGTGGCCTGTTGAACGCTATGACTTGGCAACCACCGACAATTTGATAACGCCTGTGACGCCACCAATCATTTCGACAGAAACCTGATGATCGCCAAGCGAACGAATGGCTGTGGCAATAGTGACGGCCTTGCGGTCGACATTCATGCCGGTCTGATTCAGTACTGCAGCAACGATGTCGTTTGCAGAAACCGAACCGAACAGACGACCTTCGTTGCCGGCTTTGGCCTTGATCACGATGGTGTGCTTGGCCAGCTCGTTGCTAATTGCAACGGCCGACTCGCGGTCGGCGGCTTCACGCAAGTCGCGTGCGCGACGCATCAATGTGGCCTGTGTAACTGCACCGTCAGTTGCAATGATTGCCAAGTCATTTGGCAACAAGAAGTTGCGAGCGTGACCCGACGAAACACTGACGATGTCGCCTCGGCGACCAACGCCGTTGACGTCTGAACGAAGAAGAACCTTCATGACTTATGCCTCCTCTGTTGCTTCGATGGTTGCATCGACTGCTTGGTCGGTGTCTGCGTCTAAAACCGGATCGAGGCCGGCAATGTCTGCGTATTTGTCAATCAATGCGGCTTCCGGGTTCTCGCGGGACTCGCGAGGACCGCGGCGTGGGCGGTCGTTGTAGTCGCCATCCTCTTCACCGCGGCGCGGGGCACGAGCCGATGCAACGCGCTTCGTGTATGGCAAGAGTGCCATTTCACGGGCGTTCTTGACGGCCAATGCAATGTCACGCTGTTGCTGAACGGTGTTGCCATTCATGCGACGCGCACGCAACTTTGATCGATCGGACATGAAGCGCTGCAACAGATTGATGTCCTTGTAGTCGATAAAACCGACTTTCTCGGCATGCAATACGTTCGGGCGCTTTTTGTACTTGCGCATTGCAGCTTTCGCTGCGCGCTCTTTATTTTTTTTGCTGGTCATGTGATTGTTCCTTTATGAGATGAGTGGGTAGAGAGATTTCAGAACGGTTCTTCGCCGCTATCGAATGGGCTTGGCTCGGTGCCTGGGTTGGAGCCACGTGGTGCTCCGCCTTGGCCGTCGCTCTTTGGTGTGCGCTCTACTTGTGCGGTTGCCCAACGAAGGCTTGGCCCAAGTTCATCGGCAATTACGTCGATGGCGGTGCGCTTGTCACCTTCACGGGTGGTGTATTCGCGCTGCTCGAGACGTCCGGTGACGACAACGCGCGAACCCTTAGTGAGTGATGCGGCAGCATTTTCGCCGAGCTGACCCCATGCGGTGACGTTGAAGTAGGAAGTCTGTTCCTGCCACTCGCCGTTTACTTGATAGCGACGACCAACGGCAATGCCGAATGATGCGACGCCGCGACCGGTGGTTGTAAATCGAAGTTCGGGATCACGCGTGAGGTTTCCCACGAGTGTGATGGTGTTATCTGCCATAGCAAGATCTCCTTATGTGACGTATATGAAATGGTGGGATTGCTGAGCAATCAGACAGCAGCAACGGACATGCCGCGGCTTTGTGCTTCTTGATCTGGCAAACGGAGAAGTTTGTGGCGGAGGACATCGTCCGCAAGTTTCAATGTGCGCTCGACTTCGTCGAGTGCACCGCCGGCAGCCATGATGTTGAACACAGCATAGAAACCGTCGTTTTGTTTGTTAATTGGGTAAGCAAGACGACGCTTGCCCCACCAATTAGGTGCTCCGTGCACAACACCGCCAACGCCTTGAACGGCTTTGGTGATGGTGTTAATCCAGTTGTGTGCAGCCGACTCTTCGAGGTTGCCGCTCACAATGACCATTAATTCGTAATTACGCATAACTGCGTTAACTCCCTTCGGATCCGACCGAAGCCGGAGCCCCCGAGGGGGCAGGGTGGATAAGGACTCTGGATCGTATCGGCACGACGAGAGCGTGCCACACCCCTGTTACAGAGATCCCTCGTTGCTTGTTCCCGTTGCCTGTATGGGCGCCGCATCGGTCATGGGCAACGAGCGCAACAAATGGTGCCAGCCGCATTGGTGGCACGCTTCCACTACATAGGCAGTGTGTTGCGGCCGTCGATATTGATCGAGTTCGTCTGGCCGGGTGATGCACCGCCCGTGCTTCGGTAATCGTGGCCCAAACACATACGTCACCAACACCACGTTGGATACCTGACAGATGGGGCACTGCACGGTTGTTGCGTCGCCAAAGTTTCGTGCTGCTCTCAATAATTCTGGATGTGCATCGCATACTTGATCTCGACGAAGCCTGCCTCGTCGATATTCATTAATGAGTGCGCGACGCGAAAGTCGGTGATCGACGATGCCGCCAACTACCTCACCGCTGTCGTTCGTGATGCTGAGCGCGCTCAGCCATCCCTTCGGTCGTCGATACCGATTCATACCCGCGCACGATAGTCACTGCTCGGCTATTTCTGCTGAGCAGCCCACCAAACATCCAGTCGATTCCGAATTTCCTCTGCACCAAGTTCACCCTCGTCAAGCCGGATGTCCATCAAGAAATTAAGTGCGGCTCCCACTTGCCTGCCGGGTGACAACGAAAGGTGCTCCATCACTTGTGCTCCGTCCATCTCTGGTCGCAGCGCTGCGAGCTCTTCGCTTTTTGCAAGTTCGGCGATTCGCTCTTCCAACTCATCCATTCTTTTGGACAACATCAACGCTTTCTTTTCGTTGCGAGTGGTGCAGTCGCAGCGAGTAAGCACGTTCAGTTCCGTCAAAAGCGGGCCGGCATCGCGCACATATCGTCGAACCGCCGAGTCGCTCCACCCCATCTGGTAGGTGTGAAAACGCAAGTGCAACGCAACGAGCTCGGTAATTGCCTCGACATCTTGGGTTGAGTAACGCATGGCAAGTAGACGCTTTTTCGCCATGCGTGCTCCAACCACTTCGTGATGGTGGAATGTCACGCCCTTGCCATCCGCAAAGGCACGTGTCTTTGGTTTGCCAATGTCGTGAAACAATGCCGCGAGTCGTGTGATCCGAAAATCAAATTGCGGCGCAGCATCGCGACGCACATTTTCAACCACTGCAAACGTGTGCGTCAGTACATCTTTGTGTCGATGGATTGGATCTTGTTCAAGTTTCATTGCCGGCAATTCCGGGAAGAAGTGTTCGGCAAGCCCTGTATCGACCAAAAACCACAAACCAAGACTTGGGTGGTCGGTCACCATCAATCGGTCTAACTCGTTGCGCACGCGCTCTGCAGAAATAATGGTGAGGCGCTCGTGCATTGCGCGTACCGCATCCACCAACTCGGGTACAGGTTGCAGTTGCAGTGCCGACATAAAACGGGCTGCCCTCATCATGCGCAGCGGGTCGTCGGAGAAACTCTCGCTTGGTGACAGCGGCGTACGCAACGTTTTAGACAACAAGTCGGCCACGCCTCCAAACGGATCCACTAAATCGGGGGCATCCGCGGTGATTTCTAGCGCCATCGCATTTACCGTGAAGTCGCGTCGCGACAAATCGGTTCCAATATCGAGCGAAAACTGCACGTCGGGTTTTCGTGAGTCTGGCGAATATGCCTCAGCGCGATGAGTAGTTATTTCGTATGTTCGCCCATCTTTTTGCAACGAGATAGTGCCAAACCGTTCGCCTGCGGTCCACACCGCATCGGCCCAACCAGAAACAAGTTTCTTTGTCTGCTCGGGAAGCGCGTCGGTGGTGAGATCAAAGTCCAACTCCCCCGTTGCCCGATCAAGCAACAAGTCGCGCACGGTGCCACCCACCAAATACAGCCGAGCATTGGCCTCCCTGAAGCGCTCGGCAAGGGGAGCAAGTTCTGCCAAGACTGGTGCAAAGCGTTCTGGGATCACCATATTGAGGTTAGGCCGTACTGCCGATGTGCAAAGCGCGCT
>CAZNBF010000077.1:2677-5609 GCA_964571325.1 uncultured Acidimicrobium sp. | reverse complement strand
CCGTTGTAGTCAACCCACTCTTGCTCAACGCGGCACGAGTAAATATCCAGTGGTGCTGGAACGATGTCGCCAGGCTGCCAAGGAGCAAGCGGCGAGACGCTGCTACTTTGCGGGGCGTTCGCCGACATGTCGTCCGATACCTATTGGTGCAGGCAATTGTGCGTGTGCTTTTGCAATGGGCTCCAGAAGTGAAAACATCTCGTGGCCCATTGGCGAAGTTTTGCCACTGGCGGTGTCTACATGCATGAAGAGATGCTCTGCGGTAAATGCAACAACCCCGTCTTCGCGCACAACTTCCGACCACAGGTGAATACGTTTTTCGTCATACGAGGCAACACGCGTGAGCACCTTGATCTTGTCGCCAGCTTTTGTCTGATCAAGAAACCTCGTGTGCCCTTCTACGGTGTAGAACGTTCGCCCAGTTGCCAAGTAATCGGGCGTAAAGCCGATCGCTCGGAAAAATGTATCGCTGGCTTCGCTTGCAAGCTGCGAGTATCGAGCGTCGTTAGTGTGGCCGTTGTAGTCGGTCCATTCCGAAGGAATAAACATTTCGTGCGACACCGAAGGTGCTTTGGGGTCGAGCACCGGCACTGGGCCACGACCAAACAGCAGTTTCTCGTAATCGGCCAGTACTTGCCCGGCTCCGTAGTTTTGATTCCGCAAACCTTGGAACACCGAGACGAGGCAATCATCGCGAAGCGCTTCAAGTTCGCGAATGGTTGCGGTGCCAGCCTGGTCATCGCTTTGCGAAACAATCTTCTCAAGCAGCACGTCATCAAGCTCGGGGACGTCCATCAACTTTGTCCATGGCCATTTCAGCGAGGGGCCAAACTGCGCCATGAAGTGACGCATTCCAGCTTCACCACCAGCAATTCGGTACACGAGGAACGTGCCCATGAACGACCAACGAAGGCCAGGGCCAAAGCGCATCGCGTCGTCGATTTCTTCTGCGGTTGCGATGCCATCGTTCACCATCCACAGCGCTTCGCGCCACAACGCTTCCATCAGGCGGTCGGCAACGAAGCCGTCAATTTCCTTGCTCAACATCAGCGGGCGCATTCCAATTTGCGTGTACACCTCGCGGGCGCGCTCTTTTGTTGCCTGCGAAGTGAGGTCTCCACCACAAATCTCAACCAGCGGCATCAGATACACGGGGTTGAACGGGTGACCTACGACGAATCGTTCTGGGTTGACCATGTCCTTTTGGATCTGCGTCGGCAGAAGGCCGGATGTAGACGAGCCGAATACCGTGTTGGGTGCTGCAGCCTTACTTGCACGCGCGAGTAGTTCTTGTTTCAATTCCAGTCGCTCGGGCGCACTTTCCTGCACGAAGTCGACGCCAGTTACGGCTTCCTCTGGCGAAGAGACGAACGTGATCGTTCCTTCTTGGGGTAGAGGAGCAAGCGTCAGTTTGCGGTAAGCCCGTCGTGCATTAGCCATGATCTCGTTCATCTTGCGAGTGGCTTCCGGATCGATGTCGTACAACTTCACGTCAACACCGTTGAGCGCAAAGCGCGCGGCCCATGCACCGCCGATGACACCGCCGCCGAGCAAACCAACTGTTTGTAAACCTGGCAATCCGCTCATGGCTGCTCCTTATGCGTGCTTGGTGAGTTTGAGCTTCTCGCGAACTTCTTTTGGCCCCATGATGGAAACATTCATGTTTTCCAAAATGTTGGCAGCGCGTTCTACGAGTTGACCGTTGGAGGCAAGTTCGCCTTTGTTGAGGTAGAGGTTGTCTTCAAGGCCGACACGCACGTTTCCACCGGCGAGCACTGCTTGCGCAACGAATGGAATCTGCATGCGGCCAATCGAGAACGCGGAGAACACTGCGCCTTCCGGTATTTGGTTGACCATCGCCATGAACGTGTTGGTGTCGTCTGGTGCTCCGTAGGCAATACCCATGCACAGCTGAATCATCACTGGGTCGTCGAGCAAACCTTCTTTGATGAGATCTTTCACCATCACCAAGTGGCCGGTGTCGAATACTTCGAGCTCTGGGCGCACGCCGAGGTCTTGGACAATTTTCGCCATCTTGCGCAACACGCTTGGGGTGTTGGTCATAATGTAGTCGCCGCCAGATGAAAAGTTCATGGTGCCGCAGTCGAGCGTGCAGATTTCTGGGCGCAATCGAGTGACGTGATCCAAGCGCTCGGTAGAGCCCACCATGTCGGTGCCGTTGGCAAGCGGAAGTACTTGCTCGTCACCGCCCAAGACCAAGTCGCCACCCATTCCTGCAGTCAGGTTGATAACCACGTCGGTGTCGGAGGAGCGAACGCGGTCGACAACTTCTGCGTACAGTTCGGTGTCACGCGAGCCGAGTCCGGTCTGAGGGTTGCGAACGTGAATGTGTACTACGGCCGCGCCAGCTTTTGCGGCTTCGATGCACGAATTTGCGATTTGCTCTGGCGTTACAGGAACCTTGTCGCTCTTGTGCGCTGTTTCTCCGGAGCCTGTTACGGCACACGTGATAAATGCTCCCCAGTTCATTACGTTCCCCTTTTGTTTCTGCACTTTTCGCATACTTCGACGCTGGTTAGACAGTAGTGGTGGGGGCTCATATATCTCCAATTGCCAAGAAAGATATGGGTATTGAGTAGTTTTGGGCGGTGACCGAATCGCTTGTTAATCCGATGCTGTGGCAACCTTCGCCGCAGGAATGTCAATCGTCGGCCATGCACCGATTAGCCGAACGATTGGGCCGTGAAAACGACCTATACGAATGGTCGGTTTCGCAGCCTGAGGCCTTCTGGTCGGAGGTTTGGGATGAATGCGGCGTTATTGGGGTGAAAGGCGATCGAGCCTTTGTCGCTGCTCAAACAGGAGCCCCGATGTCAACCGCAAGGTTTTTCCCCGATGCATCGCTCAGTGTTGTAGAGAATTTTTTGCAACTAAGCGGGTCAGGCGAGGCCCTGGTTGCAATTGATGAAGC
>CAZNBF010000077.1:0-2577 GCA_964571325.1 uncultured Acidimicrobium sp. | reverse complement strand
GCCGTCGACGGCTATCGATACAACGGAAAAGACTTTGACTGTCTTCAACGATTGGCCGAAATTCGATCAGGGTTGCCCACTGTTGTTGCAACAGTTTTGGTGAGCAATGTGTCGGTAGGCGAGCACAACCGCTCTGGCTATGTCGACTACGAGACATTTGTAGAAAGTGGCGCAGCAACCCCTGTTGCGCCAAAACGTTTTGCGTTTGATCATCCTTGGTACGTCTTGTATTCCAGCGGCACGACGGGAGTGCCGAAGTGCATTGTGCACCGAACAGGCGGAGTGTTGATCCAACACATGAAAGAACATCAGTTGCAATGCAACATTAGAGTCGGCGATCGGGTGATGTACTTCACCACCACGGGCTGGATGATGTGGAACTGGTTGGTGTCGGTATTGGCCAGCGGCGCTACTGCCATTCTCTTTGATGGTGCGCCAACGTCGCCCAGTATGGACAGGTTGTTCGACCTTGTCGACCAAGAAAACATCACGTTGCTTGGTGTGTCGGCGAAGTACATCGATTCGGTGCGTAAAGCAGAACTGAACCCTCGTCATTCGCACCAGTTGCGGTCATTGCGAACAATTTGCTCGACAGGTTCGCCACTTTCTCCAGATGGATTTAGCTGGGTGTATGAAGCAGTGAAAAGCGACGTGCATCTTGCGAGCATTTCTGGCGGCACCGATTTGTGCGCATGCTTCGTAGGCGGCGACCCCACGAAACCCGTTTACCGTGGCGAGATTCAAGGGCCAATGTTGGGCATGGCGAGCGATGCGGTGGATGACGACTATCGCTCGTTGCGAGATCGTCCATCAGTTGCTGGCGAACTTGTCTGTCGTCAACCGTTCCCGTCGATGCCGCTTGGTTTCTGGAACGATGGGGCGCCAGGTCAACCGAACCCGATGCATCCAGGGCCCAAGTATCTGTCGGCTTATTTCGAACGCGTCCCTGGCATGTGGGCGCAAGGAGATTTTGCGTCGTGGACAACGCAACACGGGCTCGTTATCCATGGTCGAAGCGACACCACACTGAACCCTGGCGGCGTTCGAATTGGAACGGGGGAGATCTATCGAGTGGTAGAGCAACACCCCGACGTTGTCGAGAGTCTGGTTTTTGGACAGGAGCACGACAACGACGTGCGCATTGTTTTGTTGGTGCGCCTAATGAACGACAAGGTGCTTGACGAGAAGTTGATTGCCGATCTGAAACAACGGATACGCACCACGTGCACTCCTCGCCATGTGCCCGCACTTGTTGTACAAGTGGACGACTTGCCCCGAACGCGAAGCAACAAATTGGTCGAACTTGCCTTGGCCGATGCGGTTAACGGCCGCCCGGTGAGGAACGCCGAGGCTATTGCCAACCCAGAATGCATCGATCGGATTGTCGAAACGCTCAATTCGTCAAGGTAGGATCTAGCCGACTTCCTTTCCGAGGTAGCTCAGCTGGCAGAGCAACGGACTGTTAATCCGTGGGTCGTGGGTTCGATCCCCACCCTCGGAGCTCATTGTTTGCAAGGGCTCCACGATCTAATCGTGCCGTAGCCGCCATGTGGGGAACAGTAAGAGCCCAAACAATCGCGAGCATCGTCCACAACAGGCTGTCGCCTTCAAAGTCCGTAAACGCACCGATTGCAACTGCCACAAGTAGGGCGCCAACAAGGGCTGGAAGCCCCGGCAATACCGCCAGCCAAAATGCATTCGTGGTCGATCCGCGCGAGAAAGCTCGTTGGCTTGAAGGCAGCACGAGCGTTAATCGCGCAGTGTGGCGAACTGCGTGCCAACAGCCGAAATACACCGCAAATGCAATGAGTGGCGGCGCAACAACGCCCAGCAAGGCAAGAAGCACTATGTCGGTTGCATCGCGGTAGCGCTTTGTTGAGAGCAGCGCAATAAATGCAGCGAGAGATATCAGCCCGGTTGCAACAAGTAGTGCGCTATCGAAACCCGCGTGCCAACGCACGATGCTTGTATTGATTTCATTCAGGGCATTCTCGCTTGTCGATTTTGTTAACGGGACGACAATGGGCAATAGCCCCGCTGGTACGGCGTAAAGAAATGCGCGATGCTTCTTCGACGGTGAAACCCGCTTGTCTATCTCCGCAATAAATGCAGCATCCCCAGTGCCGAAATGCACTGCGCTCATTACTAAAACGAAGATAAAACCGATCACATTGAAGAGCAAAATTGCAACAAGAGCAACGATGGCTGTAAGTACATAACGCACAACAAAACCAGACATTGTTGACCCGTTGCCAAATGGTCTGGCAACAAGATGATCAAGCGCGCCATGGGGGATTCCGGCTGCCAGTGCAATGGTTGCAACGACAACCTGCCAATGCATCGATTGAACATCAAGCACCCGAGACAGAATCAATGTCGCAAGCACGGTTATGAGTGCTGCCATCGAGGACAACGTGCGTGCAGTTTTGCAAGCCTGCAACTCGCGATCGTTCATTGCCCTCCTGACCAAATCAAACTAGCCCGATCCAATCGCGGGTCTGGTTGCTAGATTCAAGGCGAGTATGCGGGCCAGTAGCTCAGTGGTCAGAGCAGGGGACTCATAATCCCTTGGTCGTG
>CAZNBF010000076.1:0-5858 GCA_964571325.1 uncultured Acidimicrobium sp. | reverse complement strand
CGACTACCGCGCAATGCTGGTCAACCAAATCCGTAATTCGGCCCAAAGAACTGTTAGCTCTTAAAGAGAAATTCCTCGTCCTCAGGGGTAAGCAGCAACTCCAGTTCGTCGCGCAGGCCGGCATGCCCACCCAAGGTTGGGTCGCTATCCACTATGGAAAACGCAGCCTCGCGCGCCATATCAATCAAGTCGCGGTCGCGTCGTAACGATGCCAGCTTCAAGTCGCTTGCACCCTTCTGCGCCGTGTTCATAATCGTTCCTTCTCCGCGCAGCTCCAAGTCCACCTCGGCCAAATAAAACCCGTCGGTCGAATCCACCAACGCATCCACCCGTGGCGACGACGTCTCGGGGTCGCTTGTTTGCAACCAACATTTGGACGCAATCTTTCCGCGCCCTACTCGCCCGCGCAATTGGTGCAACTGCGCAATGCCAAACCTGTCGGCATCCAGCACCACCATCATCGTTGCGTTCGGCACGTCGACACCCACCTCAATCACTGTGGTTGCCACCAACACGTCTAACTCGCGGTCGCGAAACCTATTCATCGTCAACTCTTTGTCGCTCGACGACATGCGCCCGTGCAACAACCCAAGCCGCAAACCCTGCAACTCTTCTTGGCCCAAGCGTTCGAACACTTGCTCGGCCGACGCAACTTCCAACTTGTCGCTTTCCTCAATCAACGGGCACACCACGAAACCTTGTTGCCCCGCCGCAACCGCGTCGCGCATTTCGCCCCACATCATTTGTTCCAACAACGGCCCCGCCGCCCACTTCGTCACAATCGGTGTGCGCCCTGGCGGCAGTTCGTCCAACACACTCACGTCCAAGTCGCCGTACACCGTCATGGCCGCTGTTCGCGGAATAGGAGTCGCAGTCATCACCAACACATCGGGCGTTGAAGCATCGGCGCCCTTCTTGCCAAGTGCCGCGCGTTGCTCCACACCAAACCGGTGCTGCTCATCAATCACCACCACGCCCAGGCTGGCAAACTGCACGCCGTCTTGAATCAGCGCGTGTGTACCTATAAGTACGTCTATTTGCCCGCTAGCCAAATCACTCAACAGTTGCCTTCGCCTCTCGCCCGTTACACGGCTTGTCAGCAACTCCACTCGCAACTGCCTGTCGCCAAACAAGTTGTTCGGGTCTGGCACCTGCAGCCCGTCAAGCAACTGAGACACACCAACAAAATGTTGTTCAGCCAACACTTCGGTTGGTGCCATCAACGCACCTTGATGCCCGCCTTGCACCGCTGCCAACATTGCCGCCACCGCAACCACTGTCTTTCCACTACCCACGTCTCCTTGCAACAACCTGTGCATCGGGTGCGGGCCGGCAAGATCGGTTTCTATTTCACCAATCACCCGGGCTTGTGCCGACGTAAGCGGAAACGGCAACGCCGCAACAAATCGTTTCTGCAGTTCGCCACCAACCACATGGAGAATGCCCGTGCTGTCGCGCTCGAACGCACGCTTGCGCGCCACCAACACCAACTGCACGCGCAGCAGTTCGTCAAACGCCAATCGTTTGCGCGCGTCGTCCTTCCTCGCCAGCGTGTCCGGCAGGTGTATGCCCCACAACGCAGTGGTTCGATCTACAAGCCCATAGGTTTCGCACACCTGTTGCGGCACCGGGTCGAGCAACCCGCGCACCTTGCATCGCTCCAGTGCGTTTTCTATCCATCCCGCCAACTCCCACGTGCTCACATTGGCCTTATCGCTTTGCGGGTAAATCGGCACAATGCGCCCCGTGCGGTCGCCAATCAAATCAACAATCGGGTTCGTCATTTGCAACGCGCCCTTGTACATGTCGGCCTTGCCAAACATGGCCACCTGCAACCCCTCATACATCTGCTTTGCCCGCCATGGCTGATTGAAAAATGTTGCGGTCAACCTGCCCGTGCCGTCGCCTACCGACACCGACACCATGGTGCGCCCACCCTTCATCGGCCGCTTGCTCACACTGCGCACTTCCACCAACACCAACGCTTCTTGCCCCGGCACCAAGTCGCTCACTCGCGCCTCTGCGGTGCGGTCTACCCATCGCCTCGGGTACGTGGTCAACAGCTCCAGCACGTTGTCGATACCAAATTCGTGCAGCGCAGCCTTGCGCTTTTCTCCTACGCCCTTGAGGATCTCTACATCCAGCCCCTCAAGTTCGCGCAGCGTGATTGGCTCGGTCACGCCCCGCCTCGTTTATTCAACGCCAAACAAAAATGGGTACAGCGGTTGCCCGCCTGCATGCACTTCAACTTCTACATCGGGGTGATTCTCCGACAAGTACGCAATCACTTCTTCAATCTGTCGTGATGTTGCCAAGTCGCCCGTAATCATCGTCAACAGTTCGCGCCCCGGCGTTATCAGCGTGTCCAGCAATTGCGTTGTTGCAGCCACCATCGTGCCGCCCACCGCAACCACGCCGTCGCCGCGCACCAACCCAATCCAGTCGCCATTTTTCACTGGCCCCACATCGGTGTTCGTGTCGCGCACTGCCTGCGTGATTTCACCCGTCGCAACCGCCTCGGCCGCACCCGTCATTGCCTCAGCGTTCACTGCCGCATCTGCCTCTGGGTCGTAAAACACCAACGCCGCCAAAGCCTCGGCCATAGAGCACGTTGGCACCACGCGCACATCTTTCTTCGTCAACGCATTGATCTGGTTGGCAACAGGAATGATGTTCTTGTTGTTCGGCAAGATCACCACTTGCTGCGCATTCATGTGTTCAACCGCATCCAGCAACTCGGCTGTCGACGGGTTCATTGTCTGCCCACCCGTCACCACACCTTGCACATTCATCTGCCCAAACAACTCGGCCAACCCGTCGCCACTGCACACCGCCACAACAGCGCAGTTCACTGGCGGCAGTTGCTTCACTGCCGGCCTTCGCACCGGCGTGGTGTTGGAAACACCCAACTCGGCTTCGCGTTGCGCGTGCTCTTCGGCAACTTCTTCAAACAAATCCGTTACGCGAATCTTGAATGGCTTTCCACCCAACTCCAACGGCGCCTCAATTGCCGCACCAATGTCGTTGGTGTGCACGTGGCAGTTGTATAGCCCGTCGCCACCCACCACCACGATCGAGTCGCCAATCTTGCCCCACGCCTCCATAAACGCTTTCGACTTCGCGTCTTCAATGTTCAACAAGAACATCACTTCATAACGCAACTCGCTCACGTCCACCACGCCATCGTTTGCCGCACGCTGCATCACGCGCTCCAACTGTTCCGACGTTGGCCCCGCAACATCTTCCGGCTCGGGCAACGGCTCGCCGTCCACCACATGCAACGCCGAGTCCATCAACAACAAGAACCCCGCACCACCCGCATCAACAACGCCCGCATCTTTCAACACCGGCAATTGCTCTGGCGTGTTGGCAAGCGCTGTGCGCCCCGCTGCCCGCGCCACATGCAACATGGCTGCCAACGTTGCACCATCGTGCGCCGCACGTTGCGCCGCATCGGCCGTCTCGCGCACCACCGTCAAAATCGTTCCTTCAATCGGCTTCAACACCGCTTCGTATGCAGCAACACTTGCCGCCTTCAACGCATCTGCCAACTTGGTTGCTGTCGGCGGCGTGTTCGTGCGCATCGTTGCTGCAAGCCCCCGCAAAATCTGGCTCAGGATCACACCACTATTTCCACGCGCCCCCATCAACGACCCGTGGCTAATTGCCTCGCATGTTGTCTCCAACCCCGCGTCGGCCCCTTCAAGCTCGGCCACCACCGCATCCAACGTGCGGGTCATGTTGGTGCCCGTGTCGCCATCGGGCACTGGGTACACGTTCAGTCGGTTGATGCCCTCTTGGTGGGCGCGCATGGTGTCACGAAAGGTGATCACCGTTTCACGTAAGGCGTCAGCCCCAAATTGCTCGAGTACGGGCATTGACAAATCGTACAGAATCGGCGCCCCCAGCCAAGATCGGGCAGTGTGATGGGTGTCATCACCCTTCCAGATATACCCCCAAAACGCCCCTGTCAATATGTCTCCAGCCCCTCCTTTCTGACACAATTTCAGATAGTCAAAAAGCCCGCCAACCGGCAGGCCGAGTGGAGGCAGCAATGCAAGGTGTAGTCAAGGCCTACGACCCATCAAGTGGTGATGGCGTCATCATGTGCGACTCCGACATGAACGATTACGAACTTGCACCAAACGCCCTCGACGGCTCCATCTTTCGCATGCTTCGCCAAGGCCAACGCGTCATCTTTCAACTCAATGCCAACAAGCAAGCAACACAGCTCAGCCTTGGCTCCGAAATCGACATGAAAACGCCGGGCTACTAACCATGAGCGGCAAAACACAAAACGCAGCACTTAAACAATGGGTAAACGATTGGGCCGACATCTTGCAGCCCGACGACGTCTACTGGTGCGACGGCAGCGAACGCGAATACAACGATCTCTGTGAAGACTTGGTGCTTGCAGGCACCTTCACCAAACTGAACGACGCCAAGCGCCCGAATTCCTACTGGGCTCATTCCGATCCGGGCGATGTTGCCCGCGTTGAAGACCGCACCTACATCTGCTCAGCAAACCAAATCGATGCAGGCCCCAACAACAACTGGCGCGACCCCAACGAGATGCGCGCCGAAATGAAGAAGCTCTACACAGGCGCCATGCGCGGCCGCATGATGTATGTCGTTCCATTCAGCATGGGCCCACTCGGTTCACCCATCGCACACATCGGCGTGCAACTCACCGACAGCGCCTACGTTGCCGTCAGCATGCGCATCATGACCCGCATGGGCCAAGGCGCACTCGATGCACTCGGCAACAACCAGTGGGTTCCCTGCGTGCACTCCGTCGGCGCACCACTTGCACCCGGCCAAAAAGATGTCTCCTGGCCATGCAACCCCGACAACAAATACATCGTGCACTTCCCCGAAACCCGCGAAATCCAAAGCTTCGGCTCTGGCTACGGCGGCAACGCACTCCTCGGCAAAAAGTGTTTCGCTCTTCGCATTGCTTCCGTCATGGCCCGCGACAACGGCTGGCTTGCCGAGCACATGCTCATCTTGAAACTCACCAACCCACAAGGCGAATTCAAATACATCGCCGCCGCCTTCCCTTCGGCTTGCGGCAAAACCAACCTCGCCATGCTCGTGCCCACCATCCCAGGCTGGAAAGCCGAAACCATTGGTGACGACATCTGCTGGATGAAGTACGGCCCCGACGGCCAGCTCTACGCCATCAACCCCGAAGCCGGCTTCTTCGGCGTCGCCCCATTCACCAGCGACGAAACCAACATCAATGCCATGCACACCATGTGGGGCAACTCCATCTTCACCAACACCGCCATCACCGAAGATGGCGACGTGTGGTGGGAAGGCATGACCAAGGAAACCCCCGCCCGTGTCACCGACTGGAAAAACCAAACCTGGACTCCAGAAACCGAAACCCCCGCAGCACACCCCAACGCCCGCTTCACCACCCCGGCCAGCCAATGCCCAAGCATTGCCCCCGAGTGGCAAGACCCAGCCGGCGTTCCCATCTCCGCCATCCTCTTCGGCGGCCGCCGCCGCACCACTGTCCCACTGGTGACCCAAGCCTTCGACTGGAACCACGGTGTCTTCCTCGGCTCCATCATGGCCTCCGAAACAACAGCAGCCGCCGGCGGCCAAGTGGGCAAACTCCGCTTCGACCCAATGGCCATGCTCCCCTTCTGCGGCTACAACATGGCCGACTACTTCAAGCATTGGCTCCAAGTAGGAACAAAAACCGATAAAGAAAAACTCCCCCAGATCTTCTTCGTCAATTGGTTCCGCCGTGACGAAGAGGGCAACTTCATGTGGCCTGGCTACGGCGAAAACAGCCGTGTCCTCAAATGGGTCTTCGAACGCCTCAACGGCACCGCCACCGCCAACAA
>CAZNBF010000075.1:4203-5896 GCA_964571325.1 uncultured Acidimicrobium sp. | reverse complement strand
TGCACGGTTATCCGAATGATTACTGAATTCTTCGCTCATGATTGTTCTCCCTTGATGTGGTTGTTGCACGCAAGGTAAACGAGCCAGATGAATGGTGATTTTCGCTAGAGCAAAAAAGATGCAATTTTTAGGTGAACTTTAGGAAACAAAAACTGTTCTTTTTTTCCTAACGCCGTTTCGTTTTCTTTTTGGTGCGGCTTATCCCCCGCTGGGCGCCAAGAAGTGACTTGCGGTAGAGCACCACGCCGAACAGGCCTGCAACCACAAAAGCAACGGAGAACAACACCACGAAAACAATGAGCAACTTGTTGTTCAGCAGCGGCGACAACACCCCCGTATCGATGGGCTCACCGTCTTCGCGCAGGGTGCGAATTGGGTCTTCAAAGTTTGGGCACACCGCCGCCGAGTCGTTGACGCCAACTACGGCGTTGCCCCCGAACAGGGGTGAATCTTGCCGCACACGAGAAACGAGCAGCGGAGAAAATGGGTCGCTGGCGGCGCCAACGATGTAGCGGGTGCCCACGTCGAGAAACTTGGTGTCTTGCCCGTATCGCACGTCGACTAGATCTTCGGTGATGTAACCGGCTGGCGTGCCGGCCAACAATTTGTCTACGCGAAACGTTGCCGTTGCGTCTTCGATCTTGGTGAGTTCGCCTGCGAACACCATTTGCGGCACGGGCGGTAATGCGCAACCCGTAGGGATGGTGGTGACGGCCGACAGCGTGTTGGGCAACGTAATGAGTGGTGCGTCGACAACAATTCCCTGCTCGTCGGGCACCTCGTCGGTTAACGGGATGGTGTCTGTTGGTGGCGGCACTGTTGCACCAACAACAGTTGGCGCTGCCAAAACGATGAGTGCGGTGCATGCGGCGATGCATGCACGAAACGCAAGACGAACCACGGGTTTACTTACCAATGAAACGTGGCTCTCGCTTTTCAAGAAATGCGGCCATTGCTTCGGCGGTGTCTTTGGTGCCGAAGTTGAGTGCTTGCGCGGCGCCTTCGTCTTCCAGTGCCTGCTCGAGCGTGACGTTGGACGAATTGTTGAGCATGCGCTTCGATTGCGCAAGTGCAATGGGTGGGCCTGCGGCAAGGCGCTTGGCCCAGTCGGCAACGAACGCATCGATGTCGGCATCGGCCACCACGCGATTGACAAGACCAATGCGCTCGGCTTCCTGCGCACCAATGATCTCGGCAAGTAGCGCCAACTCTTTTGCACGATGCATGCCAACGCGGCGTGGAAGAACCCAGCTGCCGCCAAAGTCCAGCGACAGGCCGCGCTTGGCAAATATCTCGGAGAAGCGTGCAGTATCGGAGGCAACCACCAAGTCGCAAATGAGGGCCATGTTGCAGCCAGCGCCAACGGCAACACCACGAACCTTGGCAATGGTGGGTTGCGGGATGCGGGCAAGCGACATGCACACTTCGGTGATGTTGCGCATGGACGCCAGCGCATGTGTTTCGGCCCGACGGGCGTCGCCGCTGCTTAAGTCGGCGCCGCTGCAAAACTCGCCGCCTGCGCCTGTCAGTACCATCACTCGGTCGTCTGGGTTAGATCCGATTTCCAAGAATGTCTGTTTCAGTTCGGCCCACATGGTGCCATTGGCGGCGTTCTTCTTCGATGGGCGGTTCATGGTCACGGTCACAATGCCGTCTTGGCGCAAAACCTCGAGTGTCTCCATCACACAGACGA
>CAZNBF010000075.1:0-4103 GCA_964571325.1 uncultured Acidimicrobium sp. | reverse complement strand
CGTGCAACGTGTTGTTCGGCCCACTGGCCGCGCGCCACGCGCGCTTGTGCCGAAGCGGCTAGATGTCGAGTGGCGGAAGTTCTTCGACGTTGAGGTCTTTGAAACTGAGCACGCGCACCCTCGGCACGAACCGGCTCTTTCGGTACATGTCCCACACCCACGCGTCGCTTAAGACCACTTCCAAAATTGGGCGCGGCCCGTCGGACAACACCTTCACATCAACATTGTTGGCCAGGTAAAACCGGCGATCAGTTTCGATTGCATACTTGAACATGCTGACAACATCTTGATATTCCTGAGCCAGCTGCAACTCGCGCTCGGCCTCGAAATTTTCGAGATCGTCAGTGTTCAATGTGTACCAAAAATTGCAGTGTTGGCAATTATTGGTCGTCGCGCTTTTCGCGGACCTTGGCAGCCTTGCCCTTACGGTCGCGCAAGTAGTTGAGCTTGGCGCGACGAACGTCTCCGCGCTTCACCAACTCGAGCTTGGCAACTGATGGGCTGTGCATTGGGAAGGTGCGCTCGACACCCACGCCGTAGGACAACTTGCGAACGGTGTATGCCTCGGAGATGCCCGAGCCGGCAATGGAAACTACGTTGCCTTGGAAAATCTGGATGCGCTCTTTGCCACCTTCAACAACGCGCACGTGCACCTTGACTTCGTCGCCAGGGCCGATCTTTGGAATATCGGTGCGCTTGTATTGGTTGTCGACGAGGTCGGTGGTCTTCATGAGGATTTCCTTTAAATAGTGAAGTGTGAAGGATACGGGACAGGCGGGAACTCTTCCAACAGGCGTTGCTCTGTTTGGGTTAGCGGACCCCTTTTGGCCATCAGGTCGGGGCGCTTGGCAATGGTGCGATGGAGGGCCTGAGCAAGCCTCCAGCGCTCGATCTGCGCGTGGTTGCCGCCGCGCAGCACCTCGGGCACCCCGAAGCCACGGAAGTCGGCTGGGCGCGTGAAGTGCGGTTCCTCGAGAAGCCCCGATTGCCCGAAGCTTTCGGTGATTGGCGACACCGCGTTGCCCATCACGCCGGGCAGCAACCGAGTGACGGCTTCGATGATGAGACACGCGCCAACTTCACCGCCGGCCAGCACTACGTCGCCTACCGATACTTCTTCGTCGATGAGATGTTCGCGAATGCGATGATCGATGCCCTCGTAGCGGCCGCACAACAGGCTGAAGCCGTCGAGTGCAGACAACGAGTTGGCAAAGTGTTGATCGAACGGGCGCCCACCTGGCGATAGCAACAACAACGGGCGCGGCGGGTTGGCTTTTTCTACCGAAGTAAACACGGGCTCGGCCGACAGCACCATGCCTGCGCCGCCACCGAACGGCGCGTCGTCCACGCTGTGATGCACGTCTGTTGTGTGTTCGCGCAAATCGTGGCAGCGCAAATCCACAATCTTTTCGTTGCGCGCACGGCCCAACAAACTCTCAGAGCAAAACCCATCAACCAAATTGGGGAACAGTGTGAAGACATCAATCCGCATCGAAAAGCCCTTCAGGAGCATCGATCACAATTCGGCCGTTTTCGTTGGACACGATGAATGGTGTTGGAACAAGGAAACCATTATCAAGTTCCATGATTGGGTGTGCGGGGTTGTCGATCACGCCAACACATGTTCCGAACTGCGTGCCGCTTGCATCGGTCACGACGCTGCCAACAAGTTGGTGCACCCACACCACACTTGGGTCGTCAATTGCTTCGCCATACACATCGCTGTTGGTTAAGCGCTCGGCAATGTTGCGGTCGTCCATGCCGGCAAACGACAAGAGCCAACGCTCGCCTTGCGGTTTCGCTGTTGCAATTTCGTACCACGTGCCAGCAACCCACAATTTGGATTTTGGCGAGGTGCGTTGCGGATGACTCGAGAAGAAGTCGACATACATTGCGCCACGAACACCGTGGGGTCGGCCAATGCGGCCAACATGCAGCAAACCAGTTGGTGGCTGTTGATCAGTCGTCGACGAAGTCGACATCAATTTCTACGCCGTCACGAACTGCGGCTGCGCGCACAACTGCGCGAATGCTCATTGCGGTGCGACCGCGACGGCCGATAACGCGGCCCAAGTCGCCTTCGCCAACGCGAACTTCGAGCAGAATTTTGTCGCCATCGGGGAAACCTTCAACCTTGACGGCCTCTGGGTTGTCGACGATGGAACGAACGACGTGATCGAGCACGGCGGTTGCTACAGGAGCAGGAACGAGATTTGCAGAATCAGTCACGAGTAATGGAAAGAACTACTTGGACTTCTTGGATGCGGTGAACTCTGCCCAGACGCCCGAGATCTCGAGCAGTTTCTTGACACGATCGCTTGGCAATGCGCCTTGCTTCAGCCACTTCATGGCCTTCTCGTTATCAACAGTGAGCGCTGATGGCTCGGACTGTGGGTGGTAGTTACCAACGATTTCGAGGAAACGGCCATCGCGCGCAGAGCGCGTATCGGCAGCAACGATGCGGTAATGCGGTTGCTTTGTTTTACCTACTCGGGTGAGGCGAAGCTTTACGGACATGGCGGTCAGGCTATCGGGAACCAGGCCGCGAGCCCAACGCCGCAGCCAGATCGGCGGGGATTCCTGCCATGGGGCCACCCTTCTTGCCGCCCTTGCCAGCCATGCCCCCCATGCGCTTCATCATCTTTTGCATCTCGGAGAATTGCTTCACCAGCTTGTTGACGTCGGAAACCTGGGTTCCACTGCCCTTCGCAATGCGTGTGCGCCGCGAGCCGTTGATGATCTCGGGCTTGCGTCGCTCTTCCGTGGTCATGGAGTAAATGATTGCCTCGGTCACCGTCAACATGTCATCCGAGATCTGGGCGTTCTTCATTTCTTTTGTTACGCCGGGCAACATTCCCATCACGTTGGTGAGCGAGCCCATCTTCTTGATTTGTTGTAACTGATCGAGGAAGTCGTCGAGCGTAAATTCGCCCTCAAACATTTTCGCCGCTGCTGCCTCGGCCTGTTCTTTTTCAAATACTTTCTCGGCTTGTTCGATCAGCGTGAGCACGTCGCCCATGCCCAAGATTCGGCTTGCCATGCGGTCGGGGTGGAATTGCTCGAAGGCATCCATCTTTTCGCCAGTTGCCGCAAACGCAATTGGTTTACCAATCACTTCTTTCACAGACAGCGCCGCACCACCGCGCGCATCGCCATCAAGTTTCGACAAAATCACTGCGCTGATCGACAACGTTTCGTCAAATGCTTTTGCAACCGTCACTGCGTCTTGCCCCGTCATTGCATCCACAACGAGGAACGTGTAGTCGGGCTTCACCGCGGCAGAGATGTCGCTGACTTGTTGCATCATTTCGGCGTCGATAGCCAAGCGGCCCGCGGTGTCCACAATCAACACGTCGCGGCCAATGCGTTTTGCTTCTGCCAAACCTGCGGCCGCGGTTGCAACCGGGTCGCCCGGTGCGGAGAACACGGGAACATTGATTTGCGCGCCGAGCACCTTCAACTGCTCTACTGCAGCGGGGCGTTGCAAGTCGGCGCCAACCAACATTGGGTTGCGCCCCTGCGCCTTAAACCATGCGGCCAACTTTGCGGCGCTTGTGGTTTTACCGGAACCTTGCAAGCCCGCCATCAACACCACCGTTGGCGGCTGCGATGCATACGCAATCTTCAGTGTTTCGCCACCGAGCATTGCCACCAATTCGGCATTGACGATCTTGATGATTTGTTGGCCCGGGTCGAGCGCCTCGGCAACCTTTGCACCAATGGCCTGCACGCGAATGCGCTCGACAACATTGCGAACAACACCAATGTTGACGTCGGCTTCCAGCAATGCCGTGCGAATCTCGCCGAGCATCTCGTTTACGTCGGCCTCGGTCAGCCGCCCCTTGGCGCGCAAGCGCTTAAATACGCCGCCTAATCGGTCGCCAAGTGAATCAAACATCGTGTTACAGGCTATCTAAAGCGCGTTCAATTTCGATTTGCAGCGGCAGGGTTCGGTCACGAACCCCGATTGGAGAGAGGTGATCGGTGTCGAACCACAGCGGCTCGTTGCTGTTCGACACATACCTACACGATTTTGCGTTACACAAACCTTTGGTGATATCTGCAATTTGATACAAGCCACCGCTTGCATCGGCAGTTTGCTG
>CAZNBF010000074.1:0-5933 GCA_964571325.1 uncultured Acidimicrobium sp. | reverse complement strand
CACTGACGGCGAGCGCGGCGCCCATGTAGTCGACGGTGCGGGGGGCGGTTTCATCTCGCGATTCGCGCAGTAGGCGCGAGCCGATGATGAGCGCGACGATGCACAACGGTGTGTTGATGAGAAACACTGCGTGCCAACTGAATGTGTCTACAAGGAAGCCGCCAACGGTTGGGCCGCTTGCGGCGGAAACAGCGCCAACGGCACCCCAGATACCGATTGCCGAGGATCGCTTTTCAACAGGGAACTCGGGCAACACCAACGCAAGTGATGCAGGAGTAAGAATTGCACCGCCAATTGCTTGCACAACGCGTGCAGCAACAAGCACGAGCGCAGTTGGGGAAAACGCACACAAGATGGAACCGAGCATAAAGATGGAAAGCCCGGTGAGGAATGCTCGTTTGCGGCCAAATGCGTCGGCCAGCCTGCCCGCGGTGAGCAACCCTGCCGCGTACGCAATGTTGTAGGCGGAAAAGACCCAAGTAAGTGTGCGGCGGCTTTCGGGGCCGAAGTCTTGCGCGATGGAGCCGAACGCAACGTTGACAATTGAAATATCCAGTGAAACGAGCATGACGCCGATGGAAGTGAGTGCAAGAACTTTTGCCCCTCTCGACCAATGCTTCATGAAGTTGCTCCCCAGCCATTTTTGGCAATGTCTTCGTGGTCGGCATCTAGCGCCCGACCTTCCCAGCGTAGAACTCCAGGTGTGTGCGACAACGAGGCGAGAAGCCCCTGCATGGGTGTGGTGCCAACGGTTTCGATCATTTGCCTAGCGGCATAGTGCTCGTCTGTTGCAATGTCGGCCATGTCGAACACTGGGCCCACCGCAGCGTCTGCTTGGGCAAGTGTTGCTACTACTTCGTCGCGTGTGCGTTGTGCACACCAAGCAACCATCAGCGCTTCAAGCTCATCGCGGTTTTCGGTGCGGCCAGTAAATGTTGCGAAACGAGTGTCGTCGCCAACACCAAGCACAGTCATGACGCGTGCCGCGACGCTGTCGCTTGAGGCGGAAACACCAACCCACTTGCCGTCGTTGCATTGGTACACGCCGCGAGGTACGGAATAAGGAAGCCCACTTCCAAGCCGCGGCTGCAACTGGCCACTTAGTTTGTAGAGCGAGATAACTGGGCCCATGATTTGGAACACGGTGGTGAGCAGGTTGATGTCGACAACTTGGCCAACACCGGAATGCAATGCAACCATCGTTGCGAAAGCAGCCGCGATGCCGGTGGTCTCATCGGTGAGTGCGATAGCAGGAAGCATCGGAGGGCCGTTCGGGTCGCCACTGACTGCGGCAAGGCCGGCCATTGATTCGGCAATGGATGCGAAACCTGGGCGCGATGCATAAGGGCCATCCTGGCCAAACCCCGAAACTCGAACGATGACCAGTTTGGGGTTGCGCTTCAACAACTCATCTGGCGCGAGGCCAAGTCGTTCGAGTGTGCCTGGCCGAAAATTCTCTACGAGAACATGCGCGTCATCAAGAAGTTTGCGCAACAGTGCGAGGTCTTCTTCGTTTTTGAAGTCGAGAGCGATGTTGCGCTTGTTGCGATTGACAAGTTTCCACCACAGGCCTTCGCCATCGCGCGGGTCGCGCCAGGCCATGCCTCGAAGCGAGTCTCCTGTGTCGGGGCGCTCTACTTTGATGACGTCTGCGCCGAAGTCGGCAAGGTAGCGCGCACAGTTTGGGCCCGCCAAGACGGTGGAGATATCGACAACTCGAAGATCGGAAAGTGGCGCGGCCATAAGTGACGCCGAAACGCGTTAGAAGCCGGGTCGGGTTCGGCGCGTTACGGAAGTGTCGCTCCACCAGCGGCCGCTAAATCGCCACGAGGTGTCGGAGTTTTCGCGTGGTGCGGCAGGCATTGCTTTTGGCCACAGCGCTTCGATGGCAGAAGCGATTGCTGTTGCCTCCTCTGCGGTGGTTGCTTGCGCAATGACGTGTTGCATGTTTTCCTACAGCGGCATGTTGCCGTGCTTGCGCCGCGGCAACTCTTCTCGTTTTGATTGCAACATTGCGAGGCCCGCAATCAATTTGATTCGGGTTTCGGCTGGGTCGATGACATCATCGATGTATCCGCGCTCGGCGGCGGCGTATGGGTTCGAATACTTTTCGGTGTATTCGGTTACCAGTTCGGCGCGTCGTGCAACTGGGTCGGCTGCTTGTTGCAACTCGCGGCGATACACAATTTCTACTGCACCTTGAGGGCCCATTACCGCAAGTTCTGCGGTTGGCCATGCGTATGCCAAGTCGGCGCCGATGGACTTGGAGTTCATTACTACGTATGCGCCGCCGTATGCCTTGCGCGTAATTACTTGGATGCGCGGCACGGTGGATTCGCAATATGCGTACAGCAACTTTGCGCCGTGGCGAATAATGCCGCCGTACTCCTGATCGACACCTGGCAAAAAGCCAGGTACGTCTACGAAGGTGATGATTGGAATGTTGAATGCATCGCAGGTTCGCACGAAACGCGCTGCTTTTTCGCTGGACTCGATGTCGAGCACGCCAGCCAAGATCATTGGCTGGTTGCCAACGACGCCAACCGATTGACCATTGAGCCTGGAAAAACCGCAAACGATGCTTTTTGCCCAGTGTGGGAAGTATTCGAAGAACTCGCCGTCGTCCATCACTTCGGCAATGACCTTCTTCATGTCGTACGGCTGGTTGGGCGATGCGGGCAAGATGGTGCGCAACGATTCGCACAAGCGCTGTGGGTCGTCGGTTGCGTCGCCCGCTGGTGCTTCGCCCAAGTTGTTTTGTGGCAAGAAACTGAGCAGGTAACGAACGTCTTGCAAACAGGCCTGTTCGTCGGCACTCACAAATGTGGCAACGCCGCTCTTTGAAGCGTGGCTCATTGCGCCACCCAACTCTTCGAGTGTTACGTCTTCGCCAGTCACTGTTTTTACAACGTCGGGGCCAGTGATGAACATGTGGCTTGTCTCGCGCACCATGAAGATGAAGTCGGTCATGGCGGGCGAGTACACGGCGCCACCAGCGCAAGGGCCAAGGATGACGGAGATTTGTGGGATAACGCCCGACGCTTGCACGTTGCGATGAAAGATGCCGCCGTAACTGGCGAGCGAAACGACGCCTTCTTGGATGCGCGCACCGGCGCCGTCGTTGAGGCCGATGAGCGGCGCGCCAACTTTCAGCGCCAAGTCCATCAGTTTGTGAATCTTCTCGGCAAACACTTCGCCGAGTGCGCCACCAAACACTGTGAAGTCTTGGCTAAAGACAAAAACTTTGCGGCCGTCGATGGTGCCCCAACCAGTGATGACGCCGTCGGTGTATGGGTGTTCTTCCAAACCTGCTGCGTGTGCGCGATGGCGTGCAAGCAAATCCAGTTCGTGAAAGCTGCCCTCGTCGAGCAATACGGCAATGCGCTCGCGGGCCAACAGCTTGCCCTTTTCGTGCTGTCGTTCTACCGAGCGGGGCGAACCTGCGTTGTAGGCGGCCTCTTTGCGGGCTTGCAGGTCGGTCAATTTGTCGTTCATCGAGGAGTTACTCACCCGTATGACGATAGTGCCCGCTGCCTACGCAGCCCCGACGCGGCTTAGCCGCCGACAGTGGTGGGCACTTCGGCAACAGTCGTTTCGGGCACAGGGGCCTCGGTAACGGTGAGCGTGGTAGCCAGCGGAACGAGTTCGCCCGTTGTTGTGGCCCCCGTAATTTCGATCGACCACACGCCTGGTGCATTTAAGAGGAATGAACCATCGCCCGCAACAATGGCTGCGCCCGGGCGCTTGAGCGGAACATTGATGGAGATGCCGGCAAAACCAATTTCTTGAGGAATCAAGTTGACCGTGAAGTTGTTGATGCGTGAAGGCTTCAGCAACTCGATGCGCATTGCATTAACGCCTGTGGTTCCAGGTGTCAGCGACAAGATGACATGGAAGCGGTCATTTTTTAGTTCTTCACGAAACTCGTACACCGCACTTGGCCCGCTTACCGACGCGCTGGCTTGTGGTGGGCGCATCGGGATCATCCACGAGGTGAGACCAAGCGCCACAATGCCGATGAGCAGTTCGGTGCTGACCGCGCGGCGAAGACGCCATGCCATTTTGTTTGTCAGTTCGGTTTCGCGCGAAAGCCTGTTGACAGTGAACGACTTGAGCATGAGGGTGATCCAGACCATTGCTGCAACAACAATGATCTTCAATACGTTGAGCCGGCCGTGGCCTGTGGTGAAGATGTTGAAACCATCGAGCAAGTACACCTGCATAACGCCCGTGAGCCCGGTGGCAATAATCAGAGGAACACTGATGCGCGAAAAGCCGCGCACCGCGTGAACCAAGTCTTCTTCGCCAGGGCCTGTCAGCACTGCACGCGCAAGCAGCGCTAAGCCGCCAATCCATAAACCAACAGCAAGTGCGTGCACAACGCCAAAGACATACGAGAACAGCGCAACATCTTGGCCAACACGTGTGAGGCCGTAGGTGGCCATCATTGCAAAGATGATGGAAATTGCTGGCACTTGTGTTGCCGGGTCGAACACGCGATCGGGTTTGAACGCAACCCAGAACGATGCGCCAACCAATACGAAACGCAACATAAGAATGCGACCCGAACCGGTGTCGAGTGCACCGAACCAACTGAACGGATTAAGCGCACTAGCGAAGCCGTCGCCCGATTGTCGCATTGCGGAAATAACCACAACGAAATACATCGTGATGATTGCAAGCAACCATGTAACGCGGAAGAAGCGCAGACACACGCCGTACTCGATGCCCTCTGGCCAGGCCAACACCACCATCATCAGGCCACCGAAGATTGCTGCAACAAGCAGGTACTCCAAGATTCGTAACAAGCCCAACATGCCACCAACGCGGGGGCCGCCGCCTGTAGAGACGGGAACTACTTCGCCAATGACCGCTGGTTCGTCGGTGCCAACAACGGGGACGGTGTCGCCAGGGGCAAGAGTGGATTCGGAAGTTGCGGTGGAGGTAAACGAAAACGAGCCAATGCTTTTGTCGGGTAATGCCCAACTGACGGTGCACAGCCCTGCGGGAGGTATTTGGGTGAGTGCGGCCGAAACGGTGAACCCATCGGCGCCAAGTTGTGGCTGCGCAAGGCCAACGAGCGTGCCGTCGCATGCAAGCGAAAGGCCCATGGTGCTTGCCACCTCGGGGCTTGCAAGCGCATCACGAAACACCATCTGCAATTGCGTGGGCGGAACCTCGACCACTTGGTTAGCCGCAGGGTTTGATGACACCACTTCATTGGTGCCGGCCGCGCCAGAGGCACCAGCGGAGGAAGCTGCGAAGCCAAGCCCAAAAATGAGCCCAAGTGCGACACCAATGCGAAGGACAAGCGGCATTCGATTCGTCATAGGTCTACCTAGACGGTAGCGAATTGCGCGCTGTATGAGGGTCAACCCGACCACACTGCACCGCCTAGATAGGCTCGCAGGCAATGGCTGTTCAATCGTTATATCGCCGCTATCGGCCCCGTCGTTTTGACGAACTGAAAGGCCAGGAGCACGTGGTGCGCGCGTTGCGCAACGCCGTCATCAACCATCGCGAAGGTCAGGCCTATTTGTTTAGCGGCCCGCGCGGCACGGGCAAAACTTCCACCGCCCGCATCTTGGCAAAAGTTTTGAACTGCGAAGACCCACAAGAAGGCGAGCCATGCGGTGTGTGCAACTCGTGCGGCGCAATCGACAGCGGCAACAGCTACGACGTGTTGGAGTTGGATGCCGCCAGTAACAACGGCGTAGAAAACATGCGCGACTTGATCGAACGATCGTCACTTGGCAACCCTGGCCGCCATCGCGTGTTTATTCTCGACGAAGTACACATGCTTTCGAAGCCAGCCGAGGCCGCGCTGCTCAAGACTTTGGAAGAACCACCACCGCATGTGGTGTTTGTGCTTGCCACCACCGACCCACAAAAAGTAAGCGAAACCATTCGTAGCCGCACGCAACACTTGCAGT
>CAZNBF010000073.1:0-5987 GCA_964571325.1 uncultured Acidimicrobium sp. | reverse complement strand
GCCGACGAAAAGCAGGGCAGCAACATTCAGGTGCTTGATGTTGGCGATGTTCTTGCGATTACTGAAATGTTTGTCGTTACTAGCGCCAGCAACTCGCGCCAGGTGCGCACAATTGCCAGCGAAATCACCACCCAGGTGCGCGAACAGCTGGGTCGCGCTCTGTTGCGCAGCGAGGGCGCCGGCGAACAGCAATGGGTGCTGCTCGACTACGGCGACGTGATTGTCCACATTTTCGCCGAGGAAATGCGCGAGTTCTACGAGATTGAGCGCCTGTATACCGACGTTCCTGTAGTTAGTTGGCAATCCTCGGGCTAAGTTAGAGCCCTATTACATAACCGTTCACGGGGCTATAGCTCAATTGGTAGAGCGCTTGCATGGCATGCAAGAGGTCAGGGGTTCAATTCCCCTTAGCTCCACAACTATGGGGGAAAACTAGTTCATGTTGGACGGTGCGGTTTCGCTGCGCAGTTTGTGCAAGTCCTACGGCGAACGCGCCGTAGTCGACAACATTTCCCTCGACATTCGCGCAGGCGAATTCTTCTCCTTGCTTGGCCCATCTGGGTGTGGAAAGACAACCACGCTGCGAATGATCGGCGGATTTGAGCGCCCCGATAGTGGGCAAATCCTGATTGATGATCGTGACGTCACGTTCGACGAGCCAGAAGTTCGCCCACTGAACACCGTGTTCCAGAATTATGCGTTGTTCCCGCACCTCAATGTTTTTGACAACGTTGCCTTCGGCTTGAAGTTCGAGAAAAAGGGAAGTGTTTCAACCAAACCGGAAAAAGAACGTGTGATGCAGGCGCTGGAGTTGGTTTCTCTTGCCGCATTCAGCGAACGCAGGGTGCCGCAGTTGTCTGGTGGTGAGCAGCAGCGTGTTGCACTTGCGCGCGCGTTGGTGCTTGAACCCAGTGTGTTGCTTCTAGACGAGCCGCTTGGTGCGCTGGACGCGCAGTTGCGCGCACGCTTGCAAGTGGAGTTGGCCTCATTGCAACGCCAGATTGGCATCACATTCATTTATGTGACCCATGATCAACATGAAGCCTTCACCATGAGCGACCGCATTGGTGTGATGCGCGACGGCAAATTGATTCAGGTTGGAACACCGCGAGAAATCTATGAAATGCCGACGACAATTGATGTTGCCAAGTTTGTTGGTGCCGCCAATTTGTTACCTGGGAAGATTATTTCAAGCGGTGTAGCCGAAATAGCTGGCGTTAAATTTGCAGCCCCGTCGCACGCCCCGCTCGGAGATGGCATGGTCATGATTCGGCCAGAACGAATACATGTCGGTACTGGTTCGCAGCAGGCAATTATCGAACGAGTGACGTTTGCTGGCTCTTCGTTGCGCATCGGGCTCAACGTTGGCGGTGTGAAGCTAATCGCCGAAATACCGAATGATGAGCATTCGCGTGATTTGGTGGAAGGTTCAACAACGAATATTGATGTACTGCCCGACGCAGTACGCGTTTTGCCGCTGAATTAGTTATTCACCCATTCGGGTGATGTCTGCAAGCGCGGCCCGCATGCCGCCAAGTTCGCCATGGCGCTTGCGCCACTGAGACAACGCGAAGAGTGCAAGCGTGAGCGCAGCAAATGTGGTGGCCACCAACAGCGTTGCTAGTGCGTTTAACGCTGGTGTTGCGCCACCCCTCACCGAGGAGTAAATGCGCAGCGGAACTGTTTCCGAATCGACGCCCGCCGATAGGAAACTGGTGATCACGAAGTCGTCGATGACGGTTGCAAACACAACAACAAGGCTTGCCATGACCGATGGCCACAGCATCGGCATCAATACAAACCGAATGGCTTGCAACCGAGTTGCCCCCAAGTCGCGCGCAGCTTCTTCGAAGCTGGATCCAATAGAGACAAGTCGGGCTCGAACGATGATCACAACGGCTGAAATGGAGAACGTGACATTGCCCAACAACTGTGCGGGGAAACCAAGGGGGATACCACTAAACAGACGGGTGATGGTGAGAAGCAGCGCCGCACCAACCACGATCTCGGGTGTAATGAGCGGGATTGATGTGAGGCCCTGCACACCAGACGAAAGCTTGCCGCGCATGCGGTGAGAACCAACGGCAAGGGCAATGCCTAGTGGGGTAACAATCAACATGGTGGCGGTGGCCAGCACGAGCGAGTTGATAATTGCCTGGCGCATCGATTCATCGCGAAACACCGATGCGTTGGGGTCGCCAAACCACCAGCGAAATGAAAAGCCCTGCCACATGGTGCGGCTTCGGCCGTCATTGAACGAATAGGCGACTGCAATGAGTACGGGCACCAAACTCCAGGCCACGTAGCCCCAAGCGAGTATTGGCAGCGCACGGAAGCGGCGTGGCGACAAGGTGCTCATCGCACTTGCTCCTTGCCAATTTTTGCGGTGCTGCGCAAGTACCACGAAAGGCCAATGAGTAGCAGCACCGACAACATGAGCACCAATATCGCGCCTCGTTGAGGCTGGCTGCTGTTGTTGATGTAGTAATCGATTTGGTTGCCAAGCATTTCGGTTTTTGGCGAACGCGAAAGCAAATCGTTCGTGTAGTAGTCACCAAACATTGGCAGCGCAATCAAAATCGCTGCGGCGGCAACGCCAGCTTTTGCCATTGGCACTGTCACCATGCGAAATGCTTGTATCGATGTTGCGCCCAAGTCGCGCGCTGCTTCCACGAGGCGCCAGTCCAAACGCTCGAGCGTTGCGTATAGGGGCAAGATCAGAAATGGAACGTATCCATAAACCAAGCCGAGCACCACGGTGATGGGCGAGCCGTCGAGCCAGTTGTAGTTGATGCCGAAGTTGCTGATGAAGCGGCTAAACAAACCGCTTGGACTTAAGAGGTTGACCCACGACAACATGCGCATGAGGTAATTAACCCAGAACGGCATGATGATCAGCGTGAGGAGAAGCAGTCGGTGTTTGCCCGCGTGTCGTGCGAGGAAGTAGGCAATGGGGAAGCCGATAAGGAAGCACACCGCCATTGCGGCGAATACAAATACAAAGGTGCGAATGAAAACGCCACGCAATGGGCCGCTTAGTGCGCTGGTGAGCACCTCTTGGCTTTGTGCAAAATCCCACTGCAGCGGGTTCCATTGCGGCACTGCATCGCGAAAGATTGGGTCGATTGTTCCAAACGCAACGCAAGCAACTGCATAGAAGGGAACAGCAAAAAACACCAACAGCCAAGCTGCACCAGGTGCGGCAAGGCCAGTCCAAATTCGAGTGTTGCTACGCACCAATCAGCCAGCGGTAAAGGTTGCCCAGACGTCGTTCCATAACGCGTCTACTTCAGGGCTCAGGCTGGTGAGTCGTTGTCCCGTCTTGTAGCGATCAGCATCAACTACCGCATCGATGAGTGATTCGGGAATGGCGCCGTTGGAGATGAGCGCTTCGGCCGACACTCCGGTGAGTGCCGGCTGGTAGCCAACGTACGACTGGTTCTTGAACGCCACATCCACATCGAGCAAGTAGTTGATGAAACGATGTGCGAGCACTGGTGCTTTGGATTCTTTTGGAATGCAGAGAAAATCGTTCGCTGTGATGTTTTGTTCTGGATACCAGAACCCAAGCACATCGGTTGATACACCCTCGGGCAAGTTCCATGGGGCCAGCAGCATGTCGCCAGTCCACATGTATGCAATGTCTCGGTTGTTGGCAGGGATCTCTTGGTACGCAAGTACGTCAACCTTTGGTTGCGTTGCGTCGCGCAAACGAATCAAGTTCTCTTGCGCAGCGGCGATGACTGCTGCGTCGCCAGTGTTCACATCGGTGATGCCTGCTTGGAACAGCGCGAGGCTGATGGTGTCGCGGTACGAATCGGGCACTGCGAGGCGGCCCTTGTATGCAGGGTTCCACATGCTGTCGTAACCCTGCGAGATGAGGTCGGCCGAATCTATTTTGTCGGCTCGGTAACCAATGCCGTTGCCATAAATGAATTGCGCAACGGTGTACTGCGAGCCGCCGTCGTAGTACGGGTCTTGCAAACCAGTAATGAGGTTGCCGAAGTTATCGATATATGTCTTGTTCAATGGCTGCAACAAGTCGGCAGCAACGAGGCGGGCGAGTGCGGTGTCAGTCATGCCGATGATTAAGTCCGGCTTGAGTGTGCCGCTACGCAATTTCGCAATTGCCGAGTCTTCGTTGTCGTAAATGCTTTGTTTAACGGTTACGCCGAAAGCCTTTTCAAAATCGGCAATCACTTCGGGGTTCGTGTAGTCGGCCCAGTTGAGAATCTCAATGGTGCCGCCTTCCTCGGGCAGGCCGTCGGCAATCGCTTCACCTGAAAGTGGAAGTGTCACCGGCGCAGTGGGCGTGCCAATGACAAGACCAGTGCTCGAAGTTGTTGATGTGCCCCCGCACGCAGCAAGCAACGATGGCGTGATGATGAATCCCCCCGTTGTTGCAAAGAGCGTTTTTAGAAAATCGCGTCTTTCCATAGGTGTAACTTAGCCATAGTCACCGAGTTAGACAAACTATTCCTGGTGGCTGAGACAGCCAATGCAATCAGGCTGTTTGAGTGTCTTGGCGGTACTGCTTGACGAAGCGCTGTGCGTACTTTTCCATTTCGGTGTGATACGCCTGCGTAAAGGATTGCGAGGCAACGCCACGTTGTACCCGCTCTGAGACAGCAATATCTTGCTTGTTGACGAGGTCGTTAAAGGACAGAGTTGGGCCAAGGTCGACGGGTGGGTTGTCGGCAACTTCTGCTGGGAACAAATAATTGGTGACGACAGTGGTGTGCGATGCAGAGCGTGGAATGTACGTAGTTACGGCAACACATGTTGGCATCACGTCAATCAGCATGTTTGGGTACACGTATGCGCCAAAGACGGAATAGTCGTCCATGTCGTCCATGGATGCAAGGAGCGGCAGTGCCTCGTCTTGCACGAACGAAATAGCCGTCTTGCCCACGGCAAGGCTTGCGCCCCAATCGGGCCTGTCGTCTTGCGTGGTTTTCCCAGTTTTGTACACAGGAACCAAGTCGCAGAACTCGGGGTGAACGGTGGAGCAATGCAGACACTCGCTGTAGTTCTCAACGAGCACTTTCCAATTGGCTTGTGCCTCGTCAATTGTTGTCAACACAGTCTTTAGCGAGCCCATCTCAAACTTTTCCAAGTCGCGTGGCTTGCTGTACAACGACTCCAGCCATTCAATAAGCGGAAGTGCTTGCTCGTTGAGGTTGACAAACAAGTTGCCCTGCCACTCGTCAACATGAACCTGCTTCAACGAGATGCATTCGCGATCGAACGACTCTTGGTCGTGGTGGATTGCGCTCACTAATTTTCCATTAAGGGAATATGTCCAGGCGTGGTATGGGCATGCAATTGCGCCGCCATATCCCGAACCGCTTTCATCGCACAATTGCGAACCGCGGTGTTGGCAGACGTTGTAATAGGCGCGCAATTCGCCTTCCTTGTTGCGCACAATAAGAATGCTCTCGTCGCCGATTTGTGCAACAAGTCGGTCGCCAATGTGCGACAACTGATAACTCTGTCCAACGTGGCACCAATTGGCCGCAAACACTTCGCGCATTTCTTTTTCGTATACAGATGAAGCGGTGTACTCATCTCGGGTGAAGCTGGCGCGAAGGCCCTGAATGTTGCTGGTGGTCATTTCTGTTACTCCCAATTCATTGCTGTTGGAATGTCTTCGTAATCGATCGTCCAGAGACGTGCTGCTTTTGCATCGCCCGTGTAGCAGCGGTAGCCAAGTAGCTGTTGTTGCAGCGGTGTAAGCGTGCGTGCAAGTTCTTCGGGCAGGCCAATGCAACCCGCTTCCTCTGGCGTTAGCCAACCAACGACGAAAGAGAGGTGCAGTCCTTCGCGCCACGTGTCTGTTGTGGTGTTGTTACCACCACCGTGCAACACGGTGCCGGAATAGAGGAGGCCGCTACCTGCAGGCATAACAGCCTGTGTGATTTCGTGGTCGAGCGCCTTACGTTCGAAGCTGTCCCATGCATGGCTTCCGGGCACAACTCGGGTTGCGC
>CAZNBF010000072.1:4510-6010 GCA_964571325.1 uncultured Acidimicrobium sp. | reverse complement strand
TGGCGAATTCAGCAATTCGGCGTCTCGCTAACTGCTGCTTCTCCTCACACCATCTCGGCTTACCTCAGTGATGTCAATTTGTTTATCGAGTGGGTGGGCCGACAAAGCATTGTCACTCCGGACGCAGTAACGAAAGACGTCGTCCGGCAGTACATCGGTTTTCTCACCACGATGAAGATGGCTAAGCGCACAACAGGTCGCAAGCTTGCAGCGTTGCGCAGGTACTTCGGATGGTTGGCAAGAAACCAGAAAATTTCGGTCGACCCAACAATTGGTGTGCGCACCCCAAGTGACACTGGTCGTCTGCCAAAGGTTCTTACCAATGAACAACTCGGCGCGTTGCTCCATACCGACGACACAGATCAACCAGATTGGAAAATCGCTCGCGACACAGCGGTCATCGAACTGTTGTACGGAAGCGGCCTTCGTGTGAGCGAACTCTGCTCGCTTGATGTCGACAGCATTAACGTGAAGCAGCTTGCGGTTTCTGTCATGGGTAAGGGTGGCAAGGAGCGACGCGTGCCTGTGGGCGAGCCCTCTCTTGTTGCGTTGAAACAGTGGGTGGCGTTACGAACGGAAGTGGTTGCCAACTCTTCCACCGTTGCGCTGTTCGTCAATTCGCGTGGCACTCGGCTGGGAACCCGCGATGTGCGACGCATCATCGACGCGCGGTCTCTCGCGCCCACGCATCCGCATGCATTACGCCACACATATGCCACTCATTTGCTGGACAACGGCGCCGACCTTCGCGCTGTGCAGGAATTGCTAGGCCACGCTGATGTGGCAACTACTCAGCGCTATACGCATGTCAGTAAAGAGCGCCTGAAGTCGGCCTACGGGACGTCTCATCCGCGGGCATAATTAGCAGGCATGAATGCTCTGCCAGTTCGCCTGACGATTGACAAGGCGTGGCAGCAGTGGCACGACGACAAAGACCCGATCGCTCGAGAGTGGCTGGTGGTGCACTACGCATCGCTTATCAAGTTTGTGGCCGGTCGTCTTGCCGCCGGTCTGCCAAAGCGTGTGGACACGGGTGATCTCATTTCTGCCGGCGTGTTTGGGCTGATGAACGCGATAGATCGTTTCGACCCACTGCAGGGCTTCACGTTTGAAACGTACGCAGTTCCGCGAATCAGGGGAGCGATTCTCGACAGTCTGCGCGCGCTCGACTGGGTTCCTCGTTCGGTTCGTTCTCACTCTCGCGCCATTGAAACGGCCATTGCCGAGCTGGAGCATTCGCTGCAACGTGCACCGAGTGATGAAGAAATTGCCGCAAAGCTTCAGATCAGCGACGAAGAGTTTCAGAAACGTTTGGCCAATATCGCTGCGAGCTCGGTTGGTCCACTCGACCACATAGTTGCCGACAGCACGCCGACAAGTACACATTCGGATATGCACAAAGCAACAAGCCCCGATGCGGTTGTCGAAGCTGAGGAATTGCGCAAAGTGATGCGCCAGGAAATTAAAAAGCTTCCCGATCGTGAGCGAACTGTGTTGGTG
>CAZNBF010000072.1:0-4410 GCA_964571325.1 uncultured Acidimicrobium sp. | reverse complement strand
CTCATGTTCGTTAACCACAGGAGAGGAGAGAGTTATGTCAATCGTCAGCATGCGCCAAATGCTTGAAGCAGGCGTTCACTTCGGTCACCAGACCCATCGCTGGAACCCACGAATGAAGCGTTTCATTTTTGGAGAGCGAAACGGTATCTACATCATCGATCTCGAGCAAACGCTCGATCGCGTAGAGACGTCATACAAGTTTGTTCGCGACATGGTTGCAAACGGTGGAAGCATTTTGTTCATCGGCACCAAGAAGCAAGCGCAGGATCCAATCAAGTTCTTCGCCGAGAAGTGCGGCATGCCATACATCAACGAGCGTTGGTTGGGCGGCATGCTCACCAACTTCGACACCATTGCCAAGCGTGTAAGCAAAATGCAGGACTACGAGCGCATGCGCGACACTGGCGAGTTTGAATTGATGCCAAAGAAGGAAGCATTGCTCATTTCTCGCGAGCTCGAAAAATTGCAGAAGAACTTGTCGGGCATTCGCAACATGTCCCGCCTCCCAACGGCAGTTTTCATTCTTGACACCGTTAAAGAGAGCATTGCTGTAACCGAAGCCAACAAGCTCGGACTTCCAGTCATTGCGGTCGTCGACACCAACGTCAACCCAGACCTCATCACCTACCCAATTCCTGGCAACGATGACGCCATCAGGGCCAACGAATTGATGTGCCGCATGATTTGCGAAGCAGTGACTGAAGGTCGCTTCATCGCAGAAAAGACAACCGGCCGCGCATCGGCTCCATCTTCGGCACCTGCAGCACCCGTGGCTCGCAACGCTGCAGAACAAGCCGAGTTTGAGCTTCAGCAAGAAGCCGCGCGCAAGGCCGCTACAGAAGCACAAGCCGCCCGCGATGCACGCGTTGCATCGGCTGGCGAAGCAACCCCGGAGGCGTAAGCAACATGTCGTTCACAGCAAAAGATGTTCAGGCACTACGCCAATCAAGTGGCGCAGGAATGATGGATTGCAAAAAAGCTCTTGAAGAAAACGGTGGCGACATCGAAGCCGCCAAGCAGTGGTTGCGCGAGAAGGGCTTGGCCGCAAGTGCCAAGCGTGACGACCGCGACAGTGCACAGGGCATTGTTGCCTTGCAGATCAAGGGCAATGTTGGTGCAATCGTCAAACTGAAGTGCGAAACCGACTTTGTTGCTGCAAGCGAGCACTTTCTTGCCGAGTCAACAGCGCTAGTCGAGCTCGTCATTGCTAAGGGTGAGGCCGCAGTTGCCGAACGCTCCGCACAACTTGAAGACTTGAAGATTCTGTTGAAGGAAAAAATCGAACTCGGAGACATCGTGCGGTTCGAAGCCGCTAGTGGCAACGTGCTCGATTCCTACATTCACATCCAGGGCGGACGTGGCGTCAACGGTGTTCTTGTTGAAATGAGTGGTGCAACGCAGGAACTCGCACACGACATCGCCGTTCACATCGCTTTTGCACGGCCAAAGTATTTGCAAAAGTCCGATGTCCCAGAGTCGGTAATCGCAGCCGAGCGGGCAACGCTCGAAACGGTTACCCGCAACGAGGGCAAGCCGGAAGCCGCCATCGGCAAGATCGTGGATGGCCGAGTACAGGGCTTTTTCAAGGACATTGCATTGCTCGAGCAGCCATATGCCAAGGACGACAAGCAATCCGTTGCCCAAATCATTGGCAAGGCAACCATCGTTCGCTTCTCGCAAGTCGAAATCGGTTAGGTTCAACGCTTAGATATGTCTTCCAAAGTCAACCCGCAGGCGCGCTGGAGTCGCATCGTCCTGAAGTTGTCTGGTGAAGCGTTGGCAGAAAAAACTGGGTTCGGTCTTGACAGCGACGTGCTGCATCAAGTTGCTACAGAGCTTTTCGAAACACGTCAAGAGCTTGGCGTCGACATCGCAGTAGTTGTCGGTGGCGGCAACTTCTGGCGCGGACTTAAGGGTGCAGGGCAGGGCATGGATCAGGCGCAAGCCGACTACATGGGAATGCTTGCAACGGTGATGAACGCTCTGGCATTCCAAGACGCACTCGAACGAGTTGGGCAGTCTTCGCGTGTGATGTCCGCAGTAGAGATGCCGAAAGTCGCCGAGCCATATATTCGTCGCCGCGCAGAACGTCACCTAGAAAAGGGACGCGTTGTTATTTTGGCCGGTGGCACAGGCAATCCATTTTTCACCACCGATACCGCCGCGGCTTTGCGTGCTGCAGAGATTTCGGCGCAAGCCATTTTGAAGGGAACGCACTCTGGTGTCGATGGTGTGTACACCGCCGACCCGAAACTCGACCCGACAGCCACCAAGTACACGCACATTTCTCATCTTGATGTGATCAATAAGGGCCTCAAAGTCATGGACTCTACGGCAATCACCTTTTGCCGAGACAACAACTTGCCAATCGTTGTGTTCAACCTGCTCGAGCGTGGAAACGTCAAGTCCATACTCAGGGGCAACGAAATAGGTACGCTGGTTGGGTGATTGAAGAGACCCTGCTAGAGGCCATGGATAAAATGGCCAAAGCGTTAGAGCATGTTCAGGGCCAGTTCCTCGGTGTTCGCACCGGTCGGGCCAATTCCTCCTTGGTAGACAAACTGTCTGTTGATTACTACGGGTCAGTGGTTCCTTTGCAGCAACTGGCCACATTCCAGGTTCCCGAAGCACGAATGTTGATTATCAAGCCCCACGATCGTGGCGCCATTGGCGCAATCGAAAAGGCAATTCAGGGGAGCGACTTAGGCGTTACGCCGGGAAATGATGGCGTCGTCATCAGGCTCTCGTTTCCAATGCTTACCGAGGAGCGCCGCAAGGAATACGTGAAGGTTGTGAAGAACATGGCGGAAGACGGACGCATTGCATTGCGTAACGTCCGTCGTGATGCGCGCAAGGTGCTTGAAACTTCAGAGAAGGCTGGCGATATTTCAAAAGATGATCTTGAGCGCGCAGAAAAAGAGCTTGAGAAAATGACCCACGAAAGTGTGGAGCAAATCGACAAGGCGTTTACCCGCAAAGAGCAAGAACTACTAGAGGTATAAGGAGAATTGCCATGAGCGACGACAACAGGCGTGGGCGTGATGACACCGGTGGGCAAGACCCCACTATCGATTTTGGCGACGAGTTTGGTTTGGTGCGTTTCGCCGAGCAAGACGACAGCGGCCCCGCACTTTCGTTTGGTGGCAATGAGACTGAACAGTTGCCACATTGGACCGAACCACCAACCGGTGAAATTCCACGATTCATGAAGGCCGACCGAGAAGCATCCAATGACGAAACCGATGTTTGGTCTGCATACAACGAACCAGAACAAACCGCATCCACGGGGGCAAAGCGTCCAGCAGTAGATCTCACTGGTGGTTCGCGCAAGTTTGATCCAGGTACACCACCGCCAGTTTCGCGACCACGTCGTGAAGGACGCATCGTGATCGGAACCGACCCGACCGACGAACGACGCCGTCCAGTTGTTTCGCGTGACCCTTCGTCAACGCAGCCACGTCCTCGACAAAGTGCATCACGCCCAGAGCAAGTGACTCGTGCCTACCGTCCAGGCCAAGTGCGCGACCCCCGTGCCGACCGCACATCTGGCACAGGTTCACTGTCACGTCCCGAATCTCGCGGCAATGGTGGTGGCCGTGATCTGCCAACTGCAACTGCAGTCGGTGCATTGCTCGGCGCTGCGTTTATCGGTGCGCTGATCTGGCGCCCGGCAGCGGTGATGGTGATCGTGTTGCTGGCAATCGGCCTTGCTGCATTCGAATTCTTTACCCAAGCAACGGCGGCTGGCTATCGTCCACCGCTCGTTCTCGGTGTTGTTGCATGTGTTTCAGCACCATTGAGCGCCTACTGGATTGGTGATGCCGCGTTGCCGCTGGTATTCGCATTTGCATTCATTGCTTCGGCCGTAGTTTTCGTTGGGGGCGACGGCATCGATTCGGCGCCGCTTCCAAGCACCGCTGTAACGATGTTGGCTTTGGTCTGGATTGGCCTGCTTGGCTCATATGCAGCACTCATTCTGCGCTTCTCAACTTCTGGTGAGGCATTTGCAAATGTTGGTACCGACACACTGTTCATCATCGTTGCGGGCGTAATCGCAAACGACATCGCTGCTTACTTCGTTGGCACGGCCGTTGGAAGAACACCGCTTCGCGATTGGATTAGCCCACAGAAATCAGTTGAGGGATTGATTGGCGGCGCTATCGGAACGTTCGCAATTGTCATCCTGATTGGTCTGCAAAGCAGCACTTGGAATAGCTTCACCGATTGGATCGCAATCGCACTCGTGATTTGCATCATGGCTCCACTCGGAGATCTCACCGAGTCGATGTTTAAGCGGAACATGAACATTAAGGATTTCGGCACGGTACTGAGTGGCCACGGTGGCGCTCTCGATCGTTTCGACAGCCTGCTGTTCACACTTCCTGCGGTGTATTACCTCGCCTTGGTTCT
>CAZNBF010000071.1:4835-6115 GCA_964571325.1 uncultured Acidimicrobium sp. | reverse complement strand
CTGCCCTCAATAAGTCGTTCAATTGCAGCAACTGTTTCCATCTCTAAATCGAGGCCACGAATGGCAGCAATACCGTTTGCTCCCGCATCGATGATGTCTTTAGCAAAAGCGGCCAATATGAGTTCTTCATTTGTAAGGCTTGTTTGAGTTGCAACCTTGCAGATTTCTTCGACGGTGGGGAACCGAAGCGCATGTGTAGGTTCCAGTTCGGTCGAGTCCGCCGATCGGGCAGCTATTGCAGCAGCAACTTCTGGCAACACGCGTGAGATGATGCCAACCGTGTCGAGGAATCGCCACGAGCGAGCGTTGCCAAACTGCAAAATCCGAATGAGTGCAAAGGTGTCGTCCTGTCGCCAGCTCAACGTTGCATTGCGATGTAGTGCAAACCAGTCGAGCAGTTGGTTGCCTGGTCGAGCATCGATCGAAAGCAGTGCCACTTCCAAACCAATCGCGACGGTTGATCGCACGGGTGGCGTGCCGTGCAAGTGGATGATCTCGTTTTCTACCTGCAGCCACCCACCCAGTGGTTCTTCGGTCACCGTGCTGTCATCTTCAACCATTTGTGCCTGTTGGCCAAGGCGCCAACGAAGTAGCGGAGGCGCCAGCAATGTGGTTGCAAGCACCACAAACAACAACGCTCCATAGAGTTCCTTATCTAGTGCGCCAGTAGCTAATCCAATTGATGCAAAGATCAAGCCCACTTCGCCACGTGGCAACATGCCAAACCCAATCACCAGTTTGTCGGTGCTCGTGCCCAGTGCTCCTGCGGCGGAAACCATCTTGCCGACAATTGCGGCAACGCTAAGCACTGCTGCGATGCCCAAAACTTTGGGGCTTGCCATACTTGCCAAATCGGTATTAATGCCGATGTTCAAAAAGAATATTGGAATGAACACCTGGCTGATTGATGCAACATCGCGTTCGACGCGCTCGTGGGCGCCAATTCGTCGCAGCGAGAAACCAGCAACGAAAGCGCCGATGATTGGCGCGAGGTTTGACATGTCGGCAAACACGCTGAACGCAAGAGCGGTACCGATGGCAAGTACCGAAACGGTTGCCGAAGATTTACTCAGTGCCGTAATGCGGTTGAAGACTGCAGGGAAAATTGCCAAGCCAACGGTGCTGGAGACAACGAGGAAGACCACAGCAAGGGCAATCGTTGTTGCAATAGTGCCGATGCCAACGCTTCCCTGTTCGACAATTCGTGTAACCACGGTGAGGATGACAAGCCCCAGCACATCATCGGCAACTGCCGCGCCAAGCACAATGCGTGCTTCAAC
>CAZNBF010000071.1:2989-4735 GCA_964571325.1 uncultured Acidimicrobium sp. | reverse complement strand
CAACCCTAGAGCCTGAATGTCACGGCTTTGTTTCGCCCGTGTGACCTTCGTATGGACTGAAGCGAGCGCCACGGGGCAGAATAGAGCCATGTTGACTTACACACCCGAGGCCGAAGCCTTCCGTAAAGAAGTGAAATCGTGGCTTGTCGCCAATTTGCCGAAGGGCTGGTTCGACAAAGGTTTTGAACTCTCCGGAGACGAGCGCAAGAAGTTCAATGCCGAGTGGCCGAACAAATTGTTTGAAGGTGGCTGGATCTGCGCAACGTGGCCGAAGGAATATGGCGGCAAAGGCCTCGACACATTGCAGGGTGTTGTACTGGCAGAAGAGTTTGCAAACGCAAAGGCACCAATGCGCGCCGACTTCTTCGGTGACACTTTGGTAGGCCCAACGTTGTTGCAATGGGGAACTGAAGAGCAAAAGAAAGAGTTTCTTCCACAAATTCTCAGCGGCAAGATGCGCTGGTGTCAGGGCTTCAGCGAGCCAAACAGCGGAAGCGACTTGGCCAGCCTCAAAACCACTGCGGTACTCGATGGCGACGAGTGGGTAATCAACGGCCAGAAGGTGTGGACAACCCAAGGCCACCACGCCGACTATTGCTTCCTTCTCACCCGCACCGATCAAGTAGCAGCCAAGCACGCAGGTATCTCATACCTACTCGTACCGATGCGTCAAAAGGGCGTTGAAGTACGCGGCATTGTTCAGCCCGACGGCACAGCCGAGTTTTGTGAAGTGTTTTTCACCGATGCGCGTTGCCCGAAAGACAACGTTGTGGGCGGAGTAAACAACGGTTGGCAAGTTGCAAACAGCACACTTGCATTCGAGCGCGGCATGAGCGCCACCACGGGCTATCGCCGATTTGAAGAAGAGTACCGACTGATGCTGATTGCTGCGAAGAAAAACGGAGCAATCAACGATGCAGGCATTCGCCAACGTTTAATGCAGTACTACACCAAGTATCAGATTCTGCGTTACAACGGGTTGCGCTCGCTTGGAGCCACGCTTGAAGGCAAGAAAGACATGGGCGTTATCTCGTTGGGCGCTACGAACAAGATGTATTGGACAGAGATGCATCAACGCGCAATGGAATTGGCACTCGACATTCATGGCGCCGATTCGATGTTGATCAATACTGGCCCGGAAGATGGTGGTTGGCCTGGCGCTCAACGCGACAAGCGCCGCGAGGGTTACCCGGTTAGCGCAATGATGTCGTCGTTCTTTTTCTCCCGATCCGAAACAATTTGGGGCGGCACCAGCCAGATTCAACGAAACATCGTTGGTGAACGTGTTCTTGGTTTACCAAAAGAGCCAAAGCCATCGGGTGAGAAGTAATGAATTTTCCAACCGCAGTTAAGTCGGGGTTTCGCAACTACGCAACCTTCTCGGGGCGTGCAACTCGCAGCGAATATTGGTACTGGACGCTGTTTGCATTTTTGTTGCAGGCAATGTCTTCGGGTTTCGGTGACGCCATTTCCACCTTGTTTTCGGTTGGGCTGCTGCTTCCATCCATCGCGGTTTCAGTAAGGCGCATGCATGACACCGACCATCGCGGATGGTGGATGATCGTTCCGATTGTTAACTTCGTTTTTTCGGTGAAGCCAAGCGATCCAAACCTGAATCGATTTGGCCCACCGGCACCTCCGTCGCTGTAAGCGTTAGAGGTATTCCGGCACTCGTCGCTGGTACACCTGCGAAATGAGTGGGGAAGAGATAATGAAGTCCGCACTTGCTCGATTGCAGGCCACGGG
>CAZNBF010000071.1:0-2889 GCA_964571325.1 uncultured Acidimicrobium sp. | reverse complement strand
TAAAGATGAAAAAACAATTGCTGGCGCTGGAAGGCGTTAGTGAGGCTGAGTAAAGCCAAAACATTCGCGTAAGTATTCGTCGCGAAGCGCTTCTTGTGGCGGACCCATCGACACAACACGTTGCGCGAGCAACATCACTGAAGTTGCCTGTTCCGCATCGGCAAGTTCGTGTGTTGCCATCACTACTGTGACGCCACGAGCACGCTCGGCAGCAATCAGCTCGGCCACAAGTTTGCGGCCATTGATGTCGAGGCCGGCAGTGGGTTCGTCGAGCAACAAAATCTCTGCTTCGCGAGCCAATACTTGCGCCAAGTGTGTTCGCTGTTGTTGGCCACCAGACAAATCACGAATTGGCTTATTCGCTTGCGCATCAATGCCCGTGCGCTGCATTGCAGAACTGACGATGGCCCTGTCGGACGAACTTGTGCGTTTGAAAAGGCCGAGGTGGGCGAAGCGGCCCATTGTGACTACATCGCGAACTTGCAGTGGAAGCGTGTGCGAAGAAACAGGGTGTTGGGGCAAGTAGGCAACGCGGGTTGGCAACTGCCCAGCATGTTGGCCAAGCACATGCAGGTCTCCATGCACGGGGTGAATAAGCCCAGCCAAAGTTTTGAGCAGGGTCGATTTACCCGAACCATTCGTGCCAATGAGCACGAGCAGTTCGCCTGGATGCATGTCGAGCATGACACCTTCAACCACGGGATGCTTTCCGTATCCCACGCACAGGTGGTCGGCCGAAATGGTTGCGGTGTTCATCAGACGTGCACGTGTCCGTGTGCGTGAGGATGTTCGTGTTCTCCATCGGTTGGTTTGCTGATCGCCTTACGAACTTCTGTGAATACGGCGGCCAGGGCAAAGAACATGACGGCTGTAAACACAATGGTTGCGCCTGCGGCAATATCAAAGTGATAGCTGAGAAGAAGCCCTATATATGTAGACAGCGTTCCCACAATGGCGGCAATGGTCATCATGCTGGAGATTCGGCGTGCAAACAGCGCGCCAGTAGCGGCGGGGGCAATCAGCATGCCTAACACCAGCAGCGTTCCTACTGTTTGAAAACTGGCAACCACGGTGATGGCAACCATGGTCAGCATCACATTGTGGAAAATGCGAATGGAAAAGCCCGAGGTGCGGGCAAGCCCCTCGTCTACCGAAAGCAACAGAAACGGGCGACGGCCAACGAAAGCGATTAAGCCAACCAGGGCTAGCGCGCATAGTTGCAGCAATAGATCAGAACGGCTGACGCCAAGCAGTTCGCCGAACAAAATGCGGGTGAGATCGCCAACGAATGCATCGCTTCGCGAAGTGATGATCACACCAAGCGCCAGCATGCCCACGAAAAGCAGGCCAATTGCGGTGTCTCCCGAAAGTCGAAAGCGCCGAGTTACAAGGCTGACTCCGCCCATCATCGCCACCGCGCCAACCGCAGCGCCAACAATGCCGGATACACCGAGAAGCAGCGCTGTCGCAATGCCGGGAAGCACGCCGTGCGCTAGAGCGTCACCAACGAATGCAAGCCCGCGCAGCACCACGAAAGTGCCGGCAATGGCGCACGTAATCGCAACAAGTATTCCCGCGGCTAGTGCGTAGCGCAGAAACTCGTTGTTGAGGAATGGTTCGATGAACACGTTGTTGTCAAACCAATCCACAGATCAAGGATATGCGGATGTTGGGGCTCAGCCCAGTGCTTCTGCGATTTGATTGGTCATCCGCAACATGAACTCTTGGTAGGTGGCTGCACCATCAAGGAAATGTGTCGACAGCGTCACTGCCTTCACCCCCAATTCGGATGCAAGCTGTTCGGCAATTGCTGGCGAAGTTCCGAGACCAGTGAAGATTGCGGGTACGCCGTGTATTTCTACCTCGGCCTTCAAGTCGGCAAGTTCGCCGGCGCTTGCTTCTGATGTGGTTGAGAGCGACGGGATGATTGCGCCAATCACTTCACAGCCGTAACGATCGGCAAAGTAACCCAACTCGTCGTGTCCACTCACCAACTCGCACTTGACACCACCGATTATTTCTTGAATCTGTGTATCCAGCGCGGTCAGTTCGGCACTCAGTGTTTCAAGCTGCATCGAGAGGTCTGCACCAATTGCGGCACCAATTGCTTCGGAAAGCTCTGGCAGCATTTCAAGCATCGTTGCAGGTGAGAGCCACAGGTGCGGGTCGAATGCTCCGTGATCGTGTCCTTCTTCCTTAACCACAGTTGTGTCTGTAGTTGCTTCGTCGGCGTGATCGTGATCCTCTTCGCTTAGTTCGCGAACGGTGATGTGATCGCCCGCCATGAAGACGTTGACTCCGGCAGTCTTTGCATTTTCAAGTGTCTCTTCCAAACCCTCTTCAAAGTCAAGACCGTTCGATACAACAATGTTTGCGTTGTTTAACGACTCGATGTCTTTCGCCGATGGCTCAAATTCGTGGGGGTCCTGACCATCGGGGATGAGCGTGGTCACTGTTGCGGTATCGCCAACAAGTTGTTCGACGATGCTGCCAAGTACGGAGTAAGTGACTACAACGGTTGGCAGTTCTGATTTTGCTTCGGGAGTGGTGCTGTTAGATGAGCATGCAGAAACGGCAAATATGGCTGGGCAAATTGCGATCAGCATTTTGGGAATGATTCTCATATTGCCACTCTAGCAATAATGAGAATGATTCCCACCTTTTGGCGTGGCCGCCAAAAGAGGCGTTATGCAGGCAGTAGGGCAGTCAGCAGCACGGTGAGTTCATCCATAGGAATCTCACCGCTCATGCGCTTAACCACTTTGCCGTTGCCATCGATCAACACGAAGTACGGGTATCCAGCCAAACCAAAGGCATCGCCCGCAGTGTTGTCCTTCGAGTCGGCAATGACTGGCCACAACGCAGGAAACTCTTCGCGTGCCAACCACT
>CAZNBF010000070.1:1491-6233 GCA_964571325.1 uncultured Acidimicrobium sp. | reverse complement strand
TCTGGGTCTTCGTGCAGTTGCTTCAGCGTGCTGCCCTTTGGGCAAATGAAACCTTTGCTAAATACGTCGTCGCGGTCGCCTCTGATTCGAGCAACGGCCCCATCTTTCACGGTGATCTCTAAACCACACGTGGCCTCACATAATGGACAAGTACGAAACACTGTGCGCTCAGTTGGCGTCATGGTCATCCCCTTATCGTGCCACAGATAACGCACCGAGCAATAGGCTGAAACGCAGTGCAACGCCTCTTCCCAAACCCTGTGAGCAAAATCTCGGTTGAAGAGGCCTACGGCATTGCCCGCACTCGCGTGGCAACCCCAAACGGCAACACCCGCCCCACCATTGGCATGTGCATGGTGATGAGCATTGACGGCAGCACCGTTGTCGACGGCAACTCGCGCGCCCTTGGCGGCCCAGCCGACTTGGCCGTGCTGCTTGGCCTTCGCAAACTTGCCGACGTCATCATCGTGGGCGCAAGCACCGTTGTTGTCGACGACTATGGCCCCCCAAGCAAACCGGGCCTTCGTGTTGGCGTGGTCACCCGCAGCGCCACCATCGACACCAACATGCCCTTATTCACCAGCGGCTCGGGCTTCCTGATCACCACCGAAACCGCAGCCACGCCAGCAGGTGTCGAATGCGTTCGCGCCGGCACCACAACCGTTGATTTGGCACAGGCCGTTCAACAACTGCAGGGCAACTTTGCCCAACTCGAGGGCGGCCCAACACTGAACGCCGCAATGGTGGAAGCCGACTTAGTCGACGAAATCAATGTGACGGTAAGCCCAAACATTGTTGGCGGCTTGGGCCCACGTTTGGCTGCTGGCGCAACCGATGTATTGCAGCGTTTCCAACTTGCACACGTGTGCGAAGACGACGGCTTTTTGTTTCTGCGCTACACGCGCTAACAATTAAGCGCGTGATGCGCTGGAGTGTTTTTCGAGCAACGCAAGTTCGCGTTTGAAATCGGCTGCGTCGTCAAAGTTTTTGTACACACTTGCAAAACGCATGTAGGCAACTTCGTCAATCTCGCGAAGTTGTTCCAACACAGAGTGACCAACTTGGCTGCTGGTGACGTCGCCACCTTGCAGACGCAATTTGTCCTCGATGCGCTCGGCCATTTCCATAATTGCCAAGTCGTCCACTGGGCGCCCCTTGACTGCGGCCTGAATGCCCGACATCAATTTGGCCCTATCAAACGGCTGTTTCGACCCACCCCGCTTCAGCACAAACAACGGCTGCTCTTCCAGGCGCTCGTAGGTGGTGAAGCGATATCCGCATTGGCTGCAGTTGCGACGACGACGAATTGCACTGCCCTCTTCGGACATACGCGAATCGATCACTTTCGTGTCGTCGAACGCACAACTTGGGCAATGCACAAATAACACAGTAGTACCTGCAATAAATGCGATTACGGGATACGAACTTGTTGACCAACTTGAATGGCATCACCATTGAGCACTACAAGTTGTTCGACGAGCTCGGCGATGTTGCCTTATGGAGCAACACGACGGGCAATTGCCCACAACGTGTCACCGTGTTGTGCAATGACGAACCGTGGCGCATTGGCAGCCGAACTGTTGGCCGAGCCGGCTTCGGCTTGCGTGCCCGACAGAGCGCCGAAGGCCAACGCCCCGACCAAGGCAATGGCAGCCATTGCCACCAAACGCCTGCGGCGATAGGTAGCCGCCGACACCTTGGGCAACTGAATGGGCGCCGGCGAAGGCACCAGGCGTAAATGAGGTGCCTTGGCGCGAACTGGGCGGGAAACTGGGTGTGTGTGGTGGAGAGCTAAGGCCATGGGGGTTCCTTTGTGTAGAAGGGTTATTCGGGGTTACTTCCACCATAGCGAACGGGTGTTCGTAGTTGTCGGATCTAGGCGAACAGTTGTTCTCCGAACAGGTGTTTGACTCGGAGGGCGAACACCCGTACGATGAACCCATGACTTCCGCCCCCCAGCCAGCCCACACCCAGCTCACCGACCGCCAGCGCGGCATCCTCGATTTCATCGAAACCAACATGCGCGACCGCGGCTACCCACCCTCCGTCCGCGAGATTGGCGAGGCAGTCGGCCTCAGTTCATCGGCCACCGTGCACAATCACCTGGGCACCCTGCAAAAACTTGGCTACCTCCACCGCGACCCAACGAAGCCACGCGCCATCGAAGTTCGTTACGAAGCATCAAGCGGTGTTGCCATGGAGCGCAGGCCGACAAAGCACGTTCCCCTTGTTGGCGACGTTGCCGCAGGCGTCAATGTGCTTGCACAAGAAAACGTTGAAGAACTCGTTCCCCTACCAATGGACTTCACCGGCGACGGCGAACTCTTCATGCTTCGCGTACGCGGCAACTCAATGATCGACGCCGGCATTCTGGATGGCGACTTCGTCGTCTGCCGTCAGCAAGCCACCGCCAACAACGGTGACATTGTTGTTGCAGGCATTCCCGGCGACGAGGCAACCATCAAGACATTCACAAAGAGCGGCAACAAGATCACGCTCACACCTTCGAACTCCACCATGAAACCAATGGTCTTCGAAACTGGCGAGGTGTCGGTCTACGGCAAACTCGTCACCGTGTTGCGTCGTCTATAAACCCAAACGTTGGGCGAGCAACTCGATGCGATCATCGGGTTGCACCACCGCAACACGAACATTGTTGGAGCCGCCAGCACCGTAGAAGTCGCCCGGGCTGACGAGTGCGCCGCCTTCGGTCGCCAAGCGTTCGGCAAACTCCCAGCCATCCGTTGCGTCGAACCACAAGTAGAAACCGCCAGCGGGCAAATCGATAGTTCGGCCAGACCACTTGCTTAGTACCTGGGCAGTGCGCTCTAATCGGCGGCGATACACCTGCGCCTGCACCTTTACGCCTTCGACATCGTTGAGTGCAACGACGCCTGCTGCTTGTGCGGGGCCAGGAACCATAAGCCCAGCATGTTTGCGTACTTCTTTTAAGTAGTGAACGATGTCGGCGTCGCCTGCGTAGAAAGCAACGCGCAAACCGGCAAGGTTGGAACGCTTAGATAGCGAGTGCAACGCAATGACACCCTCGGTGCCGTATTGCAATGCAGTGGTTGGCTTGCCTTGCCACGTGAACTCCACATAACACTCGTCGCTAAACACGGGAATGTTGTTTGCTCTACCCCACTTCACCACTGCTTCCATGTCGTCGAGCGCACCTGTTGGGTTGCTTGGCGAGTTCATCCAGATCATGAGCGCGCGCTTGGCGTCGTCGGCACTGATTTTGCTGATGTCGATGCCACCCGATGCGGTCATTGGCACGGCAACTGGCCTGCAACCAGACAGCGTTGCGCCCATTGCATAGCTTGGGTAACTGACGGCTGGAAACAACACGGTGTCACGCGATGGCGTGCGCAACTTCATCCACTGCGGTGTCGTTACAACAAACTCTTTGCTGCCAACTGCTGCGGCAATTTGGGACAACGGGATGTCGATGTCGAACGATCGTTGCATCCAGTTGCGCGCTGCTGCGCGCAGTGGCTCGATGCCGATAGATGGTGGGTAGCCGCGCTCGAGGTTTGATGTGGATAGCGCGGCAATGACTGCAGCACTTGGTGGGTCGCATGGGTCGCCCACGCTTAAGTCGATAACGCCGCCCTGATGCTTGGCAGCAACAGCCTTAAACGCATCGAGCCTGTCGTATGGGTACGGCGGCGGAACAAAGCCTTGTGTCATGCCACGTCCTTGCGAGGAGAAACGACGAACTCACTGAGCCTGCCTGCAGACGCGTCGGCGAGGCGCGCACGAATTCGCATGCCGTCGTCTTCGTTGGCTGTGGACACCACTTCTCCTTCTCTATGCACCGCAGCGACAATATCGCCCCGGTCGTAGGGAACGAGCAATTCGACAACGGCGGTGATGGATCGCATCCTGTCGCCAATGGTTTGCAACAGCTTCTCGATGCCCTCACCCGAAACTGCAGAGATTGCGACCGAACCTTGATGCAGTTGCACCATCTGTTCGGCTGCTTCGGGCGCCATGTCGGCTTTGTTGAACACCAACAACTCGGGCACGTCTCCCGCGCCAATTTCCTTCAACACCAAACGCACTGCATCTATCTGCCCCTGCGGGTCGACGGACGTGGAGTCGACAACGTGCAGGAGCAAGTCGCTAAGCACGGCAACTTCGAGCGTGCTTTTAAACGACTCGACCAAACCGTGCGGCAGTCGCTTCACGAAACCAACGGTGTCGCTAAGCAACACGGGCTCGCCACCAGGAAGCGAAAGCCTGCGGGTGGTTGGGTCGAGCGTTGCGAACAACCTGTTCTCTACTAATACGCCTGCATGAGTGAGGTGATTGAGCAGCGTGCTCTTCCCGGCGTTGGTGTAACCAACGATCGAAACAGCACCAAGCCCACTTCGCGATCGGCTTTTGGCCTGCTCGCGGCGGTTGTTGTGCAGGTTGACAAGATCACGACTGAGTTTGACGATCTTGTCTTGAATTTTTCGTCGGTCAACTTCGAGTTTGGTTTCACCAGGGCCTCGCGAACCGATGCCCGCGCCTTGCTGCGACATGGCTTCCGAAATACCTCGGCGCAAACGCGGCAACTTGTAACGAAGCAACGCAAGTTCTACTTGTGCCTTACCCTCAAGCGTGTGCGCGTTCTGCGCGAAGATGTCCAAAATGACTGCAGTGCGATCGATGGCGGTACGACCAAGCAACTTTTCTAGGTTGTATTGCTGGCCAGGCGACAGTTCGTTGTCGAACACCACGGTGTCGGCGTC
>CAZNBF010000070.1:0-1391 GCA_964571325.1 uncultured Acidimicrobium sp. | reverse complement strand
GGTTGTATTGCTGGCCAGGCGACAGTTCGTTGTCGAACACCACGGTGTCGGCGTCTACTGCCAAACACAATTCTTTGAGTTCTTGCACTTTGCCCTTGCCAATGAAAAACGTTGGGTCGGGTGCTGCCCTGCGCTGCGTCATGCGCGCTGCTTCGTCGGCGCCTGCGGTGTCAATCAAGCGCGCAAGTTCGTCGAGGCTTTCATCGGTTTCCTCTTCGTCATGACCATCAAAAATCACACCAACGAGCACGATGCGTTCGCGAATGCTGCGATCGATCAGTGTCTGACCGAGCGCCTGCTGGTACGGGTTGCTCACAGAATCAATTCAACCTGGGCGGACTGCATGAATTCGGCTGGGCCGATCAACGTCACATGGCCTTGTTTGGGGCTGTTCACGCGTACCCGAACATCGCCGCCGTCCATGTGCACCAATACATCTTCGGCTTTGGCGGGCACAAGGCCCCACTGCACTGCAGCCCACGCACTTGCACATGCACCGGTGCCACAGGCTTGGGTGATGCCAGCGCCACGTTCGTGCACGCGCATGGTGATGGCGTTACTTTCTGGGCCGGGCTCCACTATTTCCAAATTGATTTGCGGCACCATCTCGCCAAGTTGCTGCAATGGAACAACCTTCACGTCGTCTACGCCAACAACCGCGTGCGGGTTGCCAACCGACAGGTGCGCAACGGGACGCATTGCGTCCACACCCAATGCAGCCCAATTGCTGGCTTCGGGCAAAGCAGTAATTGGGCCCATGTCCACACTGGCGTCGACCACGCTGCCCTCGGCGTCGCGCGGCGTGACCACCACTTCACGAAGGCCTGCATCACTATGCACCATGTAACGCACTACGCCGCTGTGGCCGTACAACATGGTTGCGGCCTGCGCGATGCAACGAATGCCGTTGCCGCTCATTTCTGCAAGCGAGCCGTCGCTGTTGTAGAGACGCATCGAAATTTCGTCTTCGGCAACGCGCCCGAGCAACAACAAACCGTCGGCGCCAATGTGTGACTCGCGGTTGCACAGAAGCCGTGCCTGTGCGGGCCAATCGATATCCGTGTGTGCTGCAACCTGCGCTGTTTCAAGCACCAGGAAATCGTTACCTAAGCCGTTGTGCTTAGTAATGGTGACGGGAAACGGCGTGCTCATTGCCCTCTATTTCTAGTTCAGGTGCTTGGCCAATACCGCACCGATTTCGGCAACGGGGTTCTTTTCAATGTTCACCCAAGTAATGCGTGGGTCGCGGCGGAACCAGCGCTCTTGGCGCACAGCAAATTGGCGCGTGTGAATGACGATGTCGCCAACAGCTTGTTCCAGCGTGCACTTGCCCTCAAGGTGACGCAACAACTCGGCATAACCGAGCGCCTGCTTTGCAGTGTGCGACATGT
>CAZNBF010000069.1:0-6233 GCA_964571325.1 uncultured Acidimicrobium sp. | reverse complement strand
ATCGAACAAGCAGTTGCGCCGCTTCCTGTAGCAAGAATCGATTTCCCATACCGCAAGGCCGGTAAAAAGTTCCCCGACAAAGCGCCCGTTTTGGTGCAGTACGTGAAAGACGAAGTCCGTTCATTTGCCAAACAGATTGGCTGCGATACATCGGCCCTGGTCATTGGCGGCCGTTCTATGGGCGGCCGAATGTGCACCATGGCAAATGCCGATGAGCAAGACCCGCTCGTTGTTGCCGGCTTGGTGTGCATTGGCTATCCACTTCATCCACCGAAGAAACCCGAACAGTTGCGCACTGCACATTTGCCAAACGTGACCGCCAAAACCCTGTTTATTAGCGGAACAAAAGACGAATTTGGAACCCCGGCCGAATTGCAGTCGGCGTGGTCGTTGCTGGCGCAGCCGCCAACTACTCACTTCATTGAAAACGGCAGGCACGAATTGAAAGGTGCCGACGAAATGGTGGCAACCATCATCGCCGAGTGGTTACAGCACGTGTAGTTGCGCGTCCTCGGGGTTTAAATCTTCAAGATCGCGGTGTGCGGTTTCTGGGTATTTGAATGCAACCAACAGTGCAACCAAGACTGGGCCAAGCGCAAAGCCAAGCATCACGCGCGCATAACTGACGCCTTGGTCGAGCAACACACCTGCAGATATCAACCCAGCGCTACCGCCAATGAGCGAAGCGGTGGTGATGATTGCGGATGCCAAGTTGCGATGTGCGGTGGGAAACAATTCGTTTCGAAAAACCGCCATTGCCGGGTAGGCAAGGCCCAGGAAAATGCCGCCAGAAAGCGCACTTACCCACATGATTGGCCCAGACAGCGCAAACGAGCACGCGATCAAGATGGAACCAGCTGGAATAGAAATCACGGCAAGTCGCTTGCGGCCATTTTTGTCTGCAAGGCGTCCGCCAATGACTAATCCAAATGACGCAGGGATGGCTGTGAGGATGCTGTACGCGGCGACAAGCGTCGCCGAATACCCGCGAACATCTTTCAGATATCGAATTTGAAAAATGGAAGCTGCTGCAACAAACACGTTCATCAAGATTGCAACCGCGATTTGCAACCACAACCGATCCTGATGGATGTGGGCATGAACGGCAGCGGACTGATGCGCGTGATCCTCCTTGCGCTGCTCGTTGCTTAATGCAAGAAAGCGTCGAGTCTCTGGCAATTTTTTGGTGAGCACCACTGCAACAAAAAGCCAGGCAAGCCCCACTAGGTAGACGTAACGCCAAGAAGACTGAGAGATGCCCGCAAGCGGCAACGCGGCAACGGCCGAACCAGCACCAACTCCACTGGCAACTGCCAACACGCTCAGTGCCCACGCACGTGTGTTGTTGCCCATTTCCTCCGTGGCGAAAACAATGACAAAAACACTGAGGGCTATGCCAAGCGGCCTGCCGATGGTTTGCGTAGCAACCAAAACAGAAAACGTCGGCGACAGCGCACCCAGCGACGTAACGATTGGCGCCAACCAGGCCAACGCAACAATCATTTTGCGTCGGCCAAACTTGTCGGCTGTCAGTGCAAATGGCAGTGCAATGACAACGCCCCAACGAACTATTGCGGCACCGAAGCCTTGCCCGCTTGTGCTGATGTCAAATTCGGTGGCCGCATAGGCAACCGTTTGGGTAAATACGGTGTTGACGAAGGCCGAGGGAAGGGTTGCCAGCCACAGCAACCAGAGCACACTTTTTTGCTGAGAAGTGAGGGGTTCCGAGGCGGAGAAAGCCCTAATTATCCCCAATTTCTGCGATCTGGCGGCGAGCATGGTCACTGCGCGAGCATACTGATTGCGTCATGCAGATTGTCGTAGAACGCTCCCAAGCACTCAGTGGCGAAATCCAGGTGCCTGGTGCCAAGAACTCTGTCCTCAAACTGATGGCGATCACGCTGTTGGCAGAAGGCGAGTACCGCCTAACCAATGTGCCCGACATTGCAGACGTCAATATCATGTGCGATCTGCTCGGGGCGCTTGGCGTCAAGTCCAACCGAGTGAGCGCGCACGAACTGGTGCTGATCAACGACGGCAACGTGACCCCGGTTGCCCCATTCGAACAAGTCGATCGAATCCGAGCATCGATCAATGTGCTCGGCCCATTGCTGGGTCGTTACGGCCATGCCGACATTGCGTTGCCAGGCGGCGACGACTTTGGCTCGCGCCCCATCGACTTGCACGTCAAGGGCCTTGAAGCCATGGGCGCAGTATTCGATTTGGCGAGCGACGGCGTGCATGCAACAGCAAAACATCTTCGCGGCGCAGACATCACGTTGTCGTTCCCAAGTGTTGGCGCAACTGAAAACATTCTGACTGCAGCGGTGCTTGCAGACGGAACAACAACTATTGATAACGCGGCACGCGAGCCCGAAATTTCCGACTTGTGCAACATGCTCAACGACATGGGTGCTCTTATTTCTGGCATCGGCACCAGTCGGCTCACCATCGTTGGTGTTACACCACAAGAGTTGCACGCGGTTAGTCACGAAGTAGTGAACGACCGAGTGCAGGCAGCAACATACATTGCCGCCGTCGCGGTTTCGCAAGGCGACGTCTTTGTTCGCGGCGCTCGTGCCGAGCACATGGAAATGTTATTGAACCGCTACGCCGAAATGGGCGTCAGCATCACGCCGCACGCCGACGGCCTGCGCGTGGTTTCACAGCAGCGGCTGCGCTCAATTGATTTCGCAACACTTCCATACCCTGGCATTGCAACCGATTACAAGCCATTGCTCGTCGGCATGCTTGCAGTTGCCGACGGCACGGGCATCGCTACCGAGAATTTGTATCCAGGCCGCTTTCGCTACGTTGACGAGCTACAAAAACTTGGCGCCGATGTTCGCATTGACGGCCACCATGCAGTGGTTCGCGGGGTAGAGAAGTTGACGGGCGCCTCGGTAAACGCCCCCGACATTCGTGCAGGCGCTGCTTTGGTGGTTGCCGGCCTTGTTGCCGACGGCCAAACCATCATCAACGACATTCATCACATCGATCGCGGTTACGACGATCTTGTTGGGCGCCTGGCAGGCATTGGCGCCAAAATCACGCGCCAGTAACAGGGCCTTCGGCGTCTTCTGACACCCTCTGGGCAGCCTGGCGCTCGGCTCGGCGTGTTGCTTGCCACAACACCAGCACGATCACGGCAATGGGCGCCGCAACGAGCAAGATTTCATCCCAACCACCCTGATGAGCAAGCACCCCCGTATCGTAGAGGCAACGCAATGAAGTGGAGTATTCAGTGAGCATGCAAACCCAAGTTGAGGAGACCATCGAGGTCATCCGTCCCGCCCTGCAAGCAGACGGCGGCGACATCGTGCTCAAAGAAGTGGACGAAGCAACTGGCATCGTCAAAGTCACACTCATCGGCGCGTGCGGAACATGCCCGGCATCCGACCAAACGTTGAAAGCCGGTATCGAGCGAATCATGCGCGATCGTGTCGACGGCGTCACCGAGGTCGTGGCGGTCTAACCCGGTGGCAAGTCGCACATCCGACCCTGCTGAACTTTTTACCAGCGCACTCTCTGGCGATAGGGGCGCACTTGCTCGATTGCTCTCGCTCATCGAACGCGGCGGGCAAGATGCACGAACCATTGGCCGCCTCACCTATCCAAAAAGCGGAAACGGTTACACCGTAGGCATCACTGGTGCGCCTGGGGCTGGCAAGAGCACACTCACAAGCGCAACCATCGGTCATCTTCGCAAACAGCAATTGCAAGTTGCCGTCTTGGCGATCGACCCGTCGTCTCCATTTACTGGCGGCGCAATTCTTGGCGACCGAGTTCGGATGCAAGACCACGCCACCGACACCGGTGTGTTCATCCGCAGCATGGCAACGCGCGGTCATCTTGGTGGTTTGTCACTTGCAACCAGCGAAGCCATTCGCTTGCTCGACGCAGTTGGTTGCCCATGGATTTTGGTAGAGACAGTTGGAGTGGGCCAGGTTGAAGTTGAAATTGTTGGCAAGGCAGACACCACCGTTGTTGTTGTTAACCCGGGCTGGGGCGACTCGGTGCAAGCAAACAAAGCCGGACTCATGGAAATCGCCGACGTCTTCGTGATTAACAAAGCCGATCGCAAAGGCGCGGAAGAAACCCGACGCGACTTGGAACAAATGCTCGACTTGTCCGATCTCTCACATGATGCATGGCGCCCACCAATCGTGCAAACAAGCGCTGTGTCTGCCGAAGGCGTGCCCGAGTTTTGGGACACGGTTATTCAACATCGCGAATTCATTCAAGCCAACGGCGTGCTTGCTAAGCGGCGGGCGTTTCGACTTCGCGAAGAATTGAGCGAAATCGTTCAGCGGCGCCTGGAATTACGCGCCCGCGACATTTGCACCGGCGATCAATGGGACAAGCTGCAACAACAAGTGCTCGACCACGTGATCGACCCGTGGGCTGCCGCCGACGACATGCTGAAAGGCATTGGCGCGTAAGTTTCAATGAAGTTTCGTCTTGAACCCGATGTTCGCCCAGTTGTTACTTCCGCACTTGCACTTAGCGGGGCAGTGGGTGTTTTCGCCTTAGCCTTCGGCGTGCTTGCTGTTGGCGCAGGCGCCAATGTTTGGCAAGCATGTGCACTCAGTTTCTTTACGTTCACGGGTGCATCACAAATGTCTGCAATGTCGGTCATTGCATCCGGCGGCACAGTCGGTGGCGCGCTTGGCGGCGCACTGTTACTTGCCGGCCGCAACGGCGTGTATGGGCTTGCATTGTCGCCACATTTCAAGGGCTCACTAGCAAAGCGTTTACTTGCTGCCCACTTCGTTATCGACGAGACAACAGCCATGATGACGGCGCAAACAAACCCACGACTGCAAAAGATTGCTTTCTGGACCACCGCTATTGCCTTGTTTAGTTTGTGGAACTTGGGCACCTTGCTTGGCGCATTGCTTGGCAGCGCGATCGACCCGCACACCTATGGTCTCGACGTTGGCTTTAGCGCTGCATACGTAGCCATGCTCTTTCCACAGCTCAAAACAACCAATGGCAAAATTGCAGCGGCAGGCGGGGCAGTGATCAGCGTTGCGCTTGCGCCGTTTGTTCCAATCGGCCTGCCAATCTTGGCGTCGGGGGTTGCAATATTTGTTGGACTGCGTCCCCGCCGTGAAACGGCTTCAGCATGAACATGTCGTGGGCCCTCGTCATCTGGCTCTCGGTCGGTGCCTACGCATTCAAAATGTTTGGCTTCGTCATCATTGGTTCGCGCAAACTGCCACAGGCGCTGTCCCGCTGCCTGCTCCTCATTCCGGCCGCACTGCTTGCAGCATTGGTTTTCAACTCCACCTTCACCACGGGCCAATCGCTTGCGCTCGACGAGCGGGCTATCGGCTTGAGCGTCGCAATCTTTGCCGCGTGGCGCAAAATGCCACTGATCGTTGTGGTCATCTTGGGGGCCGCGACGACCGCCCTTCTCAGGTGGCTGATGTAATTGGGTTATTTCTTGGGTTGTAGCGCTTCGTTAAATCGAAGGAACACATCTATGAACGCCTTCGGCTCGATGTCCGGCGCGCCTGCCATTGTCAGTGTTGTGAGGCCGATCGGAAATGCCATGAATAATCGTGCGATGAGTTGGGCATTGAGGTTCTCGTCAATTAGCCCATCGTTCATGGCCTGCTCCACAATCGCTTCGTATTGTTGTAACAGCGAAGACACTTGCGACTGCAATTGAACCTTTGAGTCGTCGTCACGCCAGGCGCTTCGTAGGGCTTCCAACAAAATAAGTTGGGCTTCGGTTGGTTCGGCATCGTGGCCCTGCCGTGGAGAGAGCGCGGCAATCATGATGAGCCAGTGGCTGGCTTGAAACCCCGTAGCGGCGCGGACCTTGTCGGTCGCGAGGTAGTCGGCATTTTTCTGATGTTGCAGATCAAGCGCAAATTGCAGTGCGGCCTTGAACAGCACCGACCTATTATCAAACCAGTTGTAAATCGCACCAACAGTCATGTCGGCTCGTGCGGCAATATCAACCAGGCGCGCGTGTTCATATCCACGTTCGGCAATTTCGGCAATTGCGGCTTGAAGGATGGTTTCGCGGCTAGCTACCGACCAAGGGCGACGATCTTTACCATCGATCCGTACGATGTTTGTTCGCTCGCTTGACATCACCTACATTCTGTCAGCAAGTCAGATACATCCGACAACCGAAAATCAGGCGGTTAGCGCCCCATTGAGGGCCGGGCACATTGGGTACGTGGTTAGGCGTTCTACAGAGTTTGCATGAACGAGAA
>CAZNBF010000068.1:0-6250 GCA_964571325.1 uncultured Acidimicrobium sp. | reverse complement strand
GCGCCTTGGCGACCGAGCATGATGATGCGAGCTGAATGTGGCATGACGTGCCGTGTTTCTACAGTTGTCCTGAAGTGATTACTTCAGGAAGCCCTCGTAGTTGCGCTGCATCAACTGGCTGTCGATTTGGCGCATCAATTCGAGCGCCACGCCTACTGCAATCAACACAGTGGTTCCCGCGAATGGGAACGATTGCACATCGCCAACCCACAAGATGATGTACGGCAAGATAGCGATAAACGCGACGAACATTGCGCCAGGCAACGTGATTCGGTTGACCGTCTTTGCAAGGAACGATTCGGTTTGTGGCCCTGGGCGAATGCCGGGAATAAAGCCACCCTGCTTGCGCAACTGATCTGCTTGACGGATTGGGTCGAAGGCAATCGAGTTGTAGAAGTACGCGAACGCAATGATCAGCAAGAAGAAAATGCTGATGTACAACATGTTTTGACTGTTGACCATGTAGTCGTTAACAAAGCCGGCAATCGAACCGCGCCAACCTTCGGCGCTTCCAAGCATGTTGGAGCCGAGCACGGGAAGCAGCAGCACGGAGCTGGCAAAAATGATCGGCACGATTCCGGCTTGGTTTACCTTGAGTGGAATGTAGGTGTTTTGTCCGCCGTACATTTTGCGGCCAACAACACGCTTTGCGAACTGCACGGGAATGCGGCGCTGGCCCAACTCCACGCGAACAACGGCAATGAGAATGCCGATGGTGACGGCCACAAGAATAATGAACACCACAACTTTCTTGCTCTGCAGCAGCGAGTAGTAGCCGTATGGCAACCCGCTGACCACCGAAGCAAAAATCAACATCGACATACCGTTGCCAATGCCGCGTTGGCTAATCAATTCGCCAACCCACATCAACAACGCGGTGCCTGCAACAAGCGAAGGAATAACCAAGAGCGCACGTGGCATAAACGGATCGAGCAAGACCACATCGGGTGTGCTGCCTGCGGCGCCGAAGAAAGCGGAACCCCTGCCCTGCCCGAAGATAAAGGTGAGGCCGGCGCCCTGCAGCGTTGCAATTCCGATTGCGAGGTAACGCGTCCATTGCGTGATTTTGCGCTGTCCCGTTGCGCCTTCTTGCTGCCACTGCTCAAGCTTTGGAATGACAACACCGAGCACCTGCATGATGATGCTTGCAGTGATGTACGGCATGATGCCGAGAGCAAAAATCGAGAAGCTGCCGAACGCACCACCCGAGAACAAGTTGAGAAAGCCCAACGCGCCCTGCGAGTTGGAGGCCTCGCGCAACTGTCGAACGGCTTGCGCATCGATACCTGGCACGCGAAGCGCCGAACCAAAACGGTAAACCGCGACCATTGCCAAGGTGAACAGCACCTTGTTGCGAAGGTCGACCACCTTGAAGATGTTCTTCACATTCGACAACATCGTTGTGACTCCTCTGAAGGGTTAAATACTGGATGAACTGACGAACACGCCAGCAGCACCAATTAACGGTTGGTGAACTGACTGCCCTTGGCTGCTGGACGAACACCCTTGTGCGGCATTGGCACAATCGTGACACTTCCACCAGCGGCAATGATTGCCTTCTCGGCTGTTTCGGAAACTGCGTGTGCAGAAACTTTGACTGCTTTGGTGATCTTGCCGCGGCCAAGCACCTTGATCAAAGTGCCCTTGTGTGCTGCGCTCTTCTGCACAAGAATCTGTGGGTCAACTTCGCTCAAGCCAAGTGCTTCGATGACATCGAGGTTGACGGCGTAGAACTCCACGCGGAACGGGTTATTAAAGCCCTTCAACTTTGGTACGCGCTGCTTCAGTGGCATCTGTCCACCTTCGAAGCCACGCTTTACCGTGTTACGTGCGTACTGACCCTTGGTACCGCGGCCGGCAGTCTTGCCGCCCTTACCGCCAATACCACGACCAACGCGCTTAGCTTTTTTCTTGGAGCCCCGTGATGGAGCGAGTTCATCGACGCGCATGATTACTTGCCTTCCTTGATTTCAATGAGGTGAGGAACGCGCTGCAACATGCCGCGAATTTCTGGGCGGTCTGGCAACGTGTTGGTGTGTCCGATGCGGCGCAGGCCAAGTGCACGCAGAGTTGCACGGTTCTTTGGCTTGTTGCCAATTTCCGAACGCACTTGCGTAACAGTGATGGTTGGGCCAGTAAGAACTGGCTTCACTCGCTTGATGCGCTTTGTTGAAGTGTTGCCCGATGCTGCCTTCAGCGCTGCTGCCTCTGCACGTGCTTCGGCTGCTGCCTTTTTGGCTTGTGGCTTGCGGTCGCGAATGGTGCGACCTGGTTTTTTAAATGCGGCCATGACTAGTGAGCTCCTCCGGCTGAATTCTTGCGCTCGTTGTATGCGCGCAACAGTCCCTTAGGTACGAATGACTCGGCAGGAATGCCACGTCGACGTGCAACTTCGTCTGGGCGCTGCAAGTCCTTCAAGCCATTGATCGTTGCGCGAGCAACGTTGATGGCGTTTGACGAACCAAGCGACTTCGCGAGTACGTCGTGAATGCCGGCTTCTTCAAGAATGATGCGGGCAGCACCACCGGCGATAACACCGGTACCAGGAGCAGCAGGCTTCAGCAATACGCGGCCTGCGCCGTTGATGCCAAGCACTTGGTGCGTGATGGTGGAACCAGCCAAGGCAACGTTGAACACGTTGCGCTTTGCTTCTTCTGTTCCTTTTTGAATTGCCAATGGCACTTCTTTTGCCTTGCCGTATCCCAAACCAACGCGACCAGCACCATCACCGACAACAACAAGTGCGGTGAAGGAGAAACGACGTCCACCCTTCACTACCTTTGCCACGCGATTGATGTGAACAACGCGCGACTCGCGCATCTGTCCTGGCTCTGTGGTGCGAACTTGTGAAATGTCAGTCATTAGAACTCCAACCCTGCTTCTCGGGCAGCATCTGCTGCCGCTGCTACACGACCATGGAAGATGAATCCACCGCGGTCGTAGACAACTTTTGTGACACCAGCGGACTTGGCGCGCTGAGCGATCAATGTTCCAACACGCTTTGCTGCGTCGACAGTTGCGCCCGAACCTTGCTTGCGCAAGTCTGGCTCGACCGTTGATGCTGCTGCGATGGTGTGACCGTTCAGGTCGTCGATGAGCTGAACAGAAATATGCTTGTTGCTGCGATACACGGCGAGGCGTGGACGCTCGGCGGTGCCGCTGATCTTCTTACGCACGCGACGATGGCGGCGCAAGCGACCTGCATGGCGCTGGCTTGATGCTGTTTTCATAACGTCAAATCTCCCGTTTACTTCTTGCCGGTCTTGCCTGCTTTACGCAGGACCTTCTCATTGAGGTAACGCACACCCTTGCCCTTGTATGGCTCTGGCTTGCGAATCTCACGAATGTTTGCGGCCACCTGGCCAACTACTTCTTTGTCGGCACCCTTAATGATGATGCGCGTCTGGGAAGGAAGTTCGAAGGTGACACCTGCTGGTGCGTCGATGATCACTGGATGCGAAAAACCGAGCGCCAACTTCAACTTGCCTGGGCCCTGTGCTTCTGCGCGGTAACCAACGCCGATGATGTCGAGTTCTTTGGTGTAGCCATCGGTGACGCCGATAACCATGTTGCTGACCAACGTGCGCACAAGACCATGACGTGAACGCGAATCGCGCTCGTCGTTGTCGCGGCTAACCACGATGGTGTTTTCTTGACGCGCAAGCGACACACCGGCTGGAAACTCACGAGTTAAAGAGCCCTTTGGGCCCTTCACCGTGACCGACAAGCCAGCGATGGTGACGTCGACACCTGATGGCACGACGACTGCTGCATTTCCAATACGAGACATAGTGGTTCTTCCCTTTAGTCGCTTCCGATTACCAGACGAAACACATGACTTCGCCGCCAACTTTGCGCTGACGCGCTTCGCGGTCGGTCATGAGCCCTTGGCTAGTGGACAAAACTGCAACACCCAAACCGCCCAACACGCGCGGTACTTCAGTTGCATTGCGGTACACGCGAAGGCCCGGTGTGGACACGCGCTTGATACCCGAGATGGTGCGCTTACGATCGTCCGAGTACTTCAGACCAATCTTCAACTGCTTGGCTGGGCCAGTTGGGTTGTCGATTACTGAGTAGTCAGAGATGTAGCCCTCTTTTTTTTTTTTTTCGGCGAGTGCCGACTTCTGCTTCGAGGTTGGCATGAATACTTCGTCCTTCATCGCAGCGTTGGCGTTGCGAATTCGGGTGAGCATGTCGGCGATTGGATCGGTCATCATGGCGATTACCAACTTGCCTTTGTCAAGCCTGGCACTTCGCCGGCGTGCGCCATTTTGCGCAAGCACAGACGGCAGAGGCCGAACTTCTTATACACCGCACGTGAACGTCCGCACTTTTGGCAGCGCGTGTAACCGCGCACCTTAAATTTCGGAGTTGCCGCCGCTTTGATAACGAGTGACTTTTTTGCCATGTTGAGTGGTTCCCTCTAGTTCTTTCCGCTGCTACTTCTTCTTGGCCGAGCGCTTAGCTGCTCCGCGTGCTTTCTTCGACGACGCTGGTTCCTCACCCTTACGGAAGGGGAAGCCGAATGCGTCGAGGAGTGCTTTTCCGTCGAGGTCGGTTGTCGCGGTGGTGACAATGGTGATGTCCATACCGCGTGTTGTATCAACCTTCTCGTAACTGACCTCAAGGAACACGAGCTGCTCGGTGAGACCAAATGTGTAGTTGCCATTTCCGTCCCACGACTTGCCTGGGAGGCCGCGGAAGTCGCGGATGCGAGGAATTGCCACCGAGATCAAACGGTCGAGGAACTCCCACATGCGGTCGCCGCGCATCGTAACTTTGGCACCAATTGCTTGGTTTTCACGAAGTTTGAAAGATGCGATTGATGTTTTCGACTTTGTCACGATTGGCTTCTGGCCAGAGATCGCGGTGAGGTCGGCAACGGCGCCATCGATGAGTGATGCTTGCTGCGTTGCGCGGCCAACACCCATGTTGATGACGATCTTTTCCAATGTTGGAATCTGCATCACGTTGGTGACGCCCAACTGCTTCACGAGATCGGCTTTGACGACGTCGTTGTAGTGCGCTTTCAAACGCGGAACGTAGATAGTTGTCTCGGCCATCAGATTTCTTCTCCGGTGCTCTTGGCAACGCGCACCTTGGTGCCGTCGTCCTTGATCTTGTATCCAACGCGTGTTGGCTTGCCCTTGTGCACGAGCATCACGTTGGATGCATCGAGCGGCATGTCCTTGTCGACGATTCCGCCGGTGTTGGCTGTTTGGCCTTTGGCAGCAAGGTGACGCTTGGCGACGTTGACGCCAGCAATCTTCACTTTGTTTTCCTTTGGCAGTACAGCCGAGATTTCGCCCTGCTTGCCTTTGTCTTTGCCGGCAATAACGACGACGGTGTCACCCTTCTTCAACTTCATGACTACAACACCTCCGGTGCGAGCGAAATGATTCGCATGAACTTCTTGTCGCGAAGTTCACGACCAACAGGCCCGAAGATACGGGTGCCACGTGGCGTGAGATCTTCTTTGATCAACACTGCTGCGTTTTCGTCGAAGCGGATGTAGCTGCCGTCTGGACGACGCTTTTCCTTCTTGACGCGAACTACTACGCAACGAACAACTTCACCCTTTTTGACACCGGCGCCAGGAATTGCGTCCTTGACCGTGCCGATGAAAACGTCACCAATTGATGCGTAACGACGGCGTGTGCCACCGAGAACCTTGATGCAGAGCACTTCTTTTGCGCCGCTGTTGTCGGCAACGCGAAGACGGGATTCTTGCTGAATCATTTTGCACGCTCCAAAACTTCGATCAGGCGCCAACGCTTCTGCTTCGACATTGGGCGGGTTTCCATGACGCGAACGCGGTCGCCGATTTTGGCGTCGTTTGTTTCGTCGTGGGCGTAGAGCTTCTTGGTACGAGCAACGAACTTGGAGTAACGCGGGTGGCGCACTCGCTCGACGATTGAAATAACAATCGTCTTGTTCATCTTGTTCGACACGACAACGCCTTCGCGCACCTTGCGGGCGTTACGAACGGCATCTTCGGCTGTCGATGAGGTTGTAGTTGTTTCAGTCATGATCTATTACTTCCCCGCTGCTTCGGTTGCAGCAATTTCTTGCTGACGAATAAGCGTGTTGAGACGAGCGATTTGACGACGCACTTTGCCCATCTCGGCGGTGTTGTCGAGCTGGCCAGTTGCGTTACGGAAGCGCAAGTTCAGTGCTTCCTGCTTGGACGAACGAAGCTCTTCCACCAAAGTGGCGAGATCCATTTCGCGGAGTTCTGCGAGTTCAC
>CAZNBF010000067.1:0-6290 GCA_964571325.1 uncultured Acidimicrobium sp. | reverse complement strand
TTTGGGCGTGAATATCTAAAGCGGTCGTGCAATCGGCTTGGGCGTCCCTGCCAAAACTCGAACATTGTTGGCGCAATGAGCCAACCGCCCCATGAGGGTGGGCGAGGAACATCTGAGCCTTCAAACTGTTTACGAAATTGCTCAAGCCGTTCGGTGAGCACCGAACGGTCGCTAATCACCTGCGACTGGGGAGATGCCCAAGCACCCAACTGAGACTCGCGAGGGCGCGAGGCAAAGTACTCATCGCTTTGTTGCTGGGGTACCTGAACCACTTGCCCACGAACACGAACTTGGCGGTGCAAGTCGAGCCATGCGAAAACTGCGGAAGCAACGGGATTCTTTTGCAACTGTTCGCTTTTCTCGCTTGCATAATTTGTGTAAAAAACGATCCCCGTGTTGTCAACACCGCGCGCCAACACGATGCGTGAGTCGGGCACGCCGTCGAGACCGATAGTTGAAACAGTCATTGCGTTTGGCTCGGTTACGCCCGCCTCGGCTGCTTGGTCGTACCACGTGTGCCATTGAGTAAACGGATTGTCGTGCAGATCGCTGCGCTCGAGCCCGGCAGTTTCGTATTGAATGCGGCGATCCCGAAGAGACATGGCCGACGAAACTATTTGGCCGTGATGTGTGTGATGCCGCGCATGTACTTATGCAACGCGTCGGGGACTTTTACCGAACCATCTGGTTGGCGATAGTTTTCAACGATTGCGGCCCACACTCGAGGCACGGCGAGCGCCGAAGCGTTGAGCGTGTGCGCAATCTCGGTGCCTTTTTGCCCAGTGCGCTTGAAGCGAATATCTGCGCGACGAGCCTGATAGTCGCTAAACCAACTGACCGAACTTACTTCAAGCCACGAATCGCAACCAGGCACATACACCTCAACGTCGAAACTACGGTGATGGCTTTGGCCTAAGTCGCCCGTGCAAATTTCGATGATCCGATACGGCAGGCCAAGCCCCGCAATTGCGGACTCGACCCGGCCAAGCAGTTCCTGCAACATTTCGGGTGCCTGCTCTGGCGTTGCGACGGAGAGAATCTCTACCTTGTCAAACTCGTGACTGCGCAACATGCCTCGTGTGTCGCGCCCGGCCGAGCCTGCCTCGCGTCGGTAACACGACGTGTGGGCCATGTAGCGCACGGGCAACTGTGCTTCGTCGAGCACTTCGCCAGCGTGAATTGATGTAAGTGACGACTCGGCGGTGGGGATGCACCACAAGTCGTCACGTTCGATTGCGTATGCGTCTTCGGCAAACTTTGGTAACTGGCCGGTTGCTGTGAGCGTTGCGGAAGTAACAAGGGATGGTGGGCGTATTTCCTCAAATGCATCGGCGTTGTGGTCGAGTGCGTACTGACAAAGTGCTCGTGCCATGGTTGCACCAGCGCCGCGCTGCATGGTGAACATGGCGCCACTGATTTTTACAGCGCGCTCGTTGTCGAGTATCCCTAACGCTGTTGCCGTTTCCCAGTGCGGAACGCGGTGATGCTCACCAAATGAGGCTGGCATGTTGATAGGGCCTTTGATCACCGGGTTTTCGGCGTCGCTGGCTCCATCGACCACGTCCGAGTGCACAACGTTTGGCAGGCGTAAGAGCACATCGCGCAGGCTTGCGTTCACGGTGTCGTACTCGGCAGCAAGCGACTGCTCTGTGTCGCCGAGCGACCGGCTTTGGGCCATGGCCGCCTCGGCTGCAGCGGTGTCGCCAGCCTTGCGCAATGCACCAACTTGCTTAGAAATGTCGTTGACCTGAGCCCTGGTGGCGTCGCGTTCGCTCGTGATGTCGCGCAGGCGAGCATCTAAACGCTGCGCCTCATCCAACTGGGTTAACAGTTCGGGTTTGTGCCGACGAGCCATCAGATTGCGGACCATCTCGGGGTCGTTGCGCAGAAGTCGTACGTCGATCACTGAACATTGAGGCTAGCGGTGGAGTACGCCGCGAGGGGTGTGGTTTGCCTACTGTTGCTCTGTGCGCACCAACGCCTCGAGCCGCCCTTACGCAGTTGAAGTGGACGGGCTCGTCGTGCAGTACGACCAGATCACTGCAGTCAACAATGTCTCCTTTGCCGCTAGAACGGGAAAGGTGACGGTCATTCTCGGCTCCAATGGCGCCGGCAAAACGTCCACGCTCGAGGTGTGCGAGGGCTTCCGTCGTCCTACTTCGGGCTCGGTGAGGGTGCTTGGTTTCGACCCCCTGCACGAACGTGACGCGCTGAACCAACACATGGGCGTGATGCTGCAAGACGGAGGCGTCTACCCCAGTGCGCGCGTGGGTGAAGTAATTGATCATTACTGCGCGTTGTTCGGCAACCGAATGGTGGCGAAGGATCTGGTTGAGCGCGTGGGATTGACACATCGTCAATCAAGCACCTGGAGGCGGCTCTCTGGCGGAGAGAAGCAGCGCTTGTCGCTTGCCTTGGCGCTTGCCGCGAAACCCGATATTGCATTCCTTGATGAACCAACGGCGGGTGTCGATGTTGAGGGACGAGAAATGATTAGGGATGTTGTGCGCGAGCTCTCATCAAGCGGCTGCACGGTAATCATGGCAACACACGAACTGGACGAAGCGGAGCGCTGTGCCGACGATGTGATTGTCTTTCATCAAGCGGCAATCGTTGCTAGCGGCACTTTGCAATCGTTGCGTCAGGGGCATGACGAGATTCGCTTTACGACGGAACGCGGAATAGATCCAGCCGCGCTCTCTGCCCACATCGGAACAACAGTGGTGCAGGACGGACCCGACTATGTGGTTGCGGGGACAAGCGACGCAAAAATCATTGGATTGATTTCCGATTGGCTTGCCGAACAACATCAAGGCTTGGACAATCTGCGCGCTGGTTCTCAACGCCTTGAGGAAATTTTCCGTCGTCTGACACAACGGAGCAAACCGTGAGTGTCCTACTTGCACAGCTGAAGTCGGAATTGCGCGTCATTGCGAGGAACGGTGAACAGTTGCTGGTGATCATTGGCATCCCAACGATTCTTCTCGTCTTTTTTAGCCAGGTAGATGTACTTCCACGTGGTGATCAGAATGCGGTTGACTTTTTACTGCCGGGAATACTTGCGCTAGCGGTGATGTCGACCGCGATGGTCAGTCTTGGAATTGCAACCGGGTTTGAGCGGTCCTACGGGGTGCTGAAGCGATTGGGTGCGACACCACTCGGCACTCAGCGCCTTGTGCTTGCAAAGAGCCTCGCCGTCGTGTTGGTCGAGGTGGTGCAGTTGCTGGTCTTGATTGGTGTGGGATTAATCCTCGGCTGGCGCGGTGATTTAGGTGCTGTTGCGCCCGTAGTGGGCGCTGTCCTGCTTGGCACCCTTGCCTTTGCTGGCATTGGCCTAACGCTGGCTGGAACGTTGCGCGGCGAGGTCAACTTGGCGGCCCAGAACGGCCTGTACTTAGTGCTGCTGTTGATTGGCGGGATCATGTTCCCGCTCGACTCGCTGCCCAGTTGGTTGCAGGCTCCCGCACAACTCCTGCCATCTAGTGCACTTGCCGATGTAATGCGTGGCGCACTCACAGAGACTTCCCTCAATGGTGGTGCGTCGTGGATTGTGCTTGCAGTGTGGGCGCTTGTTGCCCCAGCAACTGCCGCGAAACTCTTTCGCTGGCAGTAACTACTCGCTGATTGACTGCCTCGGCTCGGCTGGTGGCGTGGTTTTGTCAAACGCCGCTTCAACATCGTCGTACGTTAACGGTTTTTCCTTGTACCCCACCTCCGAGAAGAACCCTCGGATGAAACGGCGGAAAAAGATGACCACGATGATCGACCAAAGGTACATGCCACCAAATGTTTTCATCACTGCCCCACCCAGTTGCTGATCGGTTTGCACCGAAAGCCCCCACACACGGACAGCAATGTCGTAATGCTTGTAGACAGCGTTATCTGCAAACGTCAACCAAGCCGCGGGCACAGTCGGTATCACCGACATCATAAATAGATAAATCATCTTCCCGCCGTAGCCAATGCGCAAGGAAGGGTCTGGCGAGCACACGGGCATCCACATCAGAAGTGCTGAGACTATGAGAATCACATGCAACCCATAATGCAGCGGGCCATTAGAAACACTTTGGTTCACCAGCGCTGGAATATGCAAGAGCATCACAACCAGATTGAAAAGCACACCAGCAACTGGGGGCCACGCAAGATATCGCATGACTTTGCGACCAACACCATCTCCGAAGATTGCGCGGTACAACCACTGGGGTGTTGCAATCAGCATCAGTGGCGGAACAAAATATGCGAGCGTCATGTGTTGCACCATGTGCATCGAATACAAATATTCCTCGGAAATGTCGTGAATTGGCCAGTCGGTTGCAAACCACATCAACGCTGCGCCCGCTGTGAAGGCGGTGATTTGTCGGCGCGTAACGATGACACCCTTACCGACGGCCCGCGGGCCGATGACCCTGATGGCGTAAACGTAACTGCCAATGACTACTGCCATGACCAACCACACTTCGATATGGCGCTGAAAGCGCCATGGGCTAACAAACTCGGTTACTTCAGCCAGCATGTTCGGCCTGCCCCACTATGTCTTTGGGTTTATTACGAAAAGAAGTGGAAGGTTGCTAGAGCCACGCAATATACGCCAATTGCAAGGATGAGGCCGGCATAGAAAATCCAGGTGAACAGTTTGTTGTCAAACTTCAAGTGCATGAAGTAACTGACCACCATGATGAACTTGACGACCATCATGATCATCAGTGCTGGCAAGAACAGGCGACCGAAGTCGACGTAGTACGTGGCAACCTCTAGGGCCGTAATCGCGGCCAAAATCAAAGCAATTTTGATGTATCCAGCATTTGACATGCCGTGCTCTTCGGTGTGGGTGGTGGTGTCGGTGCTCATGATCAGACCGGAATCAGGTAGATAAGCGTGAAGATAATGATCCACACGACGTCGACGAAGTGCCAGTACAAACCGAGCATCTCAATGGTTTCAGACTTGCTGCCAGGAACTTTGCTTCGCTTCATGATGCCAAGCGTGGACATCAACATGATGATGCCCACAGTTACGTGCACTCCGTGGAAACCGGTGAGCACGTAGAAGCTTGAGGTGAACAAGCTGGTGGTGAAGCCCATTCCCTCGTTGTAGAACGCTGTGAACTCGTACACCTGACCGCCAACGAACGTGGCGCCAAGTAGCGCGGTAACTGCAACCCAGAGATACGTGTTGCGATCATCGCCCTTGTGTGCGGCAGAAACGCCGAGCACCATCGTGAGTGAGCTCATGAGCAACACGAAGCTGCTGACCGAGGTAAAGGGAATATCGAACACCTGCATTGGGGTTGGGCCGGTGCCCACGCGTCCGCGATACAGCATGTATGTAGAAATCAGGCCACCGAACAACAAGCACTCGGAACCCAGGAACAACCACATTCCCAACTTGACGTTGGAGAGGCCAGTTGACGTTACGTGTGCGTCGTGTGAAGTCACTGCCTGATCAGCCGACATGAGCAACCCCCATTGATGTACCAGATTCGGTTGGTGGGTCGATGTCGTCATCAGGCGCAGTTGACGGCTCGATTGCCCAGCCATACGCACCGAACAAAACAATCACCGCACCGAAGATGGCAACAGGAATTGAATAGATCACTCCGAAGGCAACAACCGGCAAACCAAGTGCAAGCACGATTGGCCAATATGACGGCGACGGCATGTGGATGTGTGCGTCGGCATTGTCTTCCAATTCCTTCAGCACTTCTTCTGCGGTCTTTACTTGCTGCATTACGCCGTTGGCATCTTCCTGATACTTGCGGTGGAAGAACTCGTCCAGGTGGTGGACGGTAGGAATACTGTCGAAGTTGTGTTCCTTTGGCGGGTTGGAGGTCATCCACTCCAGGCTGCGCGCGTTCCATGGATCGAGCGGGGATATTTGGCCCTTGCGCGTCGTGATGAACACGTTGATGAGGAACAACAGCACACCGAATGTCAACACCAGTGAACCAATGGATGCAATGAGGTTCCAGAAACCCAAGTTGAAGAAGCCTTCACCTGCACGCGCTTCTGTCCACTGGTACATACGGCGAGGCTGGCCCTGCAAACCAAGAATGTGCATTGGCCCGAATGTCATGTTCATACCAATGACCATGAACCAAAAGTTCCAGGAGCCAAGACGTTCGTTGAGCAACTTGCCGAATACCTTCGGCCACCAGTAATAGAAGCCGGAGAACAAACCAAAGATTGCTCCACCAAACAACACGTAATGAAAGTGGGCAACGATGTAGTACGTATCGGTTTGTTGTGTATCGGATGGTGCAACCGAGTGAGTGACGCCCGAAAGCCCACCAA
>CAZNBF010000066.1:0-6380 GCA_964571325.1 uncultured Acidimicrobium sp. | reverse complement strand
CGTATTCCTGGCGATCGCTCGGCAACATTGCGCGCAGCACTTCGTCAGGGCTCGGGCGATGCCGAAGGCCTCGACTCGATGAACGCCGAACTGCACCGCCTCACCACCCCAGTGTCGCTCGACAAGACCATTGGCGACGACGGCGACGCAACGCTTGGCGACTTGGTTCCAAATGATGACATCAGCCCAGAAGAGGCCGTCATGTCGATGGTTGAAACCGACTTGCTCGACAACTTGCTGAACACCTTGGACGAGCGTGCTCGTTACGCGGTGGAAGCACGCTTCGGCATGCATGACGGCGAGCGCAAGAGCTTCCGTCAGGTTGGCGAAGAGCTTGGCGTTACAGCAGAGGCAGCCCGCCGCTTGGTGAGCCGTGCCGTTGATTCGTTGCGCGACGACGCTGGCGATTTCCTGACCGTCTGAACCCGCTGGGTTTAGCGCGATCGAGTTCGTACACTTCCCATTGACGTATGAGCACACGTAACTGGACACCCTCTTCATGGCATGCATTCCCTGCCGTGCAACAGCCAAACTGGCCCGACTCGGCGCAGCTTGATGGCGCGCTAAAACAGATCGCGTCGTTCCCTCCGCTTGTGTTTGCAGGTGAGGCTCGGTCGTTGCAGGCCGCACTCGGCCAGGTGGCAAGCGGCAACGCATTTCTATTGCAGGCCGGCGACTGTGCCGAAAGCTTCGAGGAATTCACTGCAGTAAACATTCGCGAAAAGTTGCGCGTGATTCTGCAGATGGCAGTGATGCTCACCTATTCCATGGGCGTACCCGTGGTGAAGGTTGGCCGCATTGCTGGACAGTTTGCTAAGCCACGTTCGAACGACACCGAAATGGTGGATGGCACCGAGCTGCCAGTGTTCCGTGGACACATGGTGAACGACCCAATCGCGAACCTTGATGCACGAGTGCCAAACCCACAACGTTTGGTGCAGGCATACCATCAGGCTGCAAGCACGCTCAACTTGGTGCGCGCATTTACAAAAGGCGGCTTTGCCGACCTGAACCGCGTGCATTCCTGGAACCAAGAGTTTGTCGCAACAAGCGCAGAGGGCCAGCGTTACGAACAAGTTGCGTCGGAAGTAGAGCGCGCACTTGCATTCATGCGCGCCTGCGGCATCGACACCGAGACCAACAACGCACTGCACCAAGTGGACGTGTACACCAGCCACGAGGCACTGATTTTGGGCTACGAAGAGGCGCTCACCCGCCAAGATTCGCTTACTGGCGGTTGGTACGACTGCAGCGCGCACATGTTGTGGATTGGCGAGCGAACCCGCCAACTAGACGGCGCACATGTGGAGTTCTTGCGCGGCGTAGAAAACCCACTGGGTTGCAAGATCGGCAAAACAACCGACGTTGATTACGTGTTGTCGCTGTGCGAAAAACTGAACCCTGCCCGCATACCTGGCCGCCTCACACTCATTTCGCGTATGGGTGCCAGCAGCGTTGAAGAGTCACTTCGCCCATTGCTTCGCGCAGTGCGCGACGCCGGCCACCCTGTGGTGTGGGCATGCGACCCGATGCACGCCAACACTTTCACTGCGCCAAACGGCCGCAAGACCCGCAACTTCGAAGACATCATGAGCGAAATCGTTGGCTTCGTGAAGGCTCACCGCGCAGAAGGCACTTGGCCGGGCGGCATCCACATCGAACTCACCGGCGACAATGTGACCGAGTGTCTTGGTGGCTCGGAAGCCGTGAGTAACGAAGACTTGGACACGCGCTACGAAACAGTGTGCGACCCACGCCTCAACGCTCGCCAGTCGTTGGATTTGGCATTCCGCGTTGCAGAACTGATTCGCAGCAATACTTAGTGCCTGTGGGCGCTGCACAACTTCAATCGTTTCAACTCGTTGAATCTTGGCCGGTCACTAGTGCCGCAGCCGGAGTAATCGACCAATTTGGCAACGTGCATCTGCACGGAGATACCAACACAAGGTTTCGGTTGGCGTCTGTTTCAAAGGTGATGACCGCGTGGGCAACGCTGATTGCCGTTGAAGACGGCACCACGAGCCTTGACGCCGAAGTTGGACAGCATGGAAGAACTCTTCGACAACTGCTTGCGCACGCTGGTGGTTACGGTTTTGATGCCGTCGAGCCCATCGTGAGCGCAGAACGCAAACGCATTTATTCCAACACGGGTTACGACATGATTGCGCAGCATGTTGCAGAATCCAGCGGTATTGATTTTGATGAGTATTTATTCGAAGCAGTGTTTGCTCCCCTGCAGATGTCGTCAACCGAATTATTGGGTTCGGCCGCAAAAGATGTGCACTCGACACTTGCCGACGTTGCGTTGTTTGCAGCCGAGATGCGTCACCCAACACTGTTTGCGCGTTCTACATTTGCCGAAGCAACCTCGGTGCAATACAACGAACTTGAAGGTGTCGTACCTGGCCTTGGTCGTTACTCACCGTGCCCATGGGGCCTCGGGCCCGAGATCAAGGGCGCAAAGCACCCGCACTGGACAGCCACTCGCAACAGTTCTTCCACCTTTGGTCATTTCGGTGGCACCGGAACATTTGTATGGGTAGACCCAGTTGCCAACGTTGCGTGCTTCGCACTCACCAATCGCGAGTTTGATGAATGGGCACTAAGTGCATGGCCATCGTTTGGCGATGCAGTGCTAAACGAACTAGGCCGCTAAGACTTCAAACACCACAAGTACACTGACGCGATGACAATTCGCGAGCGTGATCACCGCGCCGACGCGTTGTTGTTGATGGCGTGTTCGTTCGCCGTAGCCACATCCAACTCGGTGATCTTCGCCGCGTTGGGCGACTTGCAAGACACCTACGGTTTCCCCGACTCGGGCCTTGGGCTCATTGCGGGTTCGGGTTTTCTTACTGGCTTCCTCGTGCAGTTATTTGTTTCTCCGTTTGCCGACCGCGGCCACACCAAGCGGCTCATCATGGGCGGCATGTTGCTTGGCGCATTGGGTTCGTTGCTCATGGCCTTCGGCACCGGCCTTCCCCAGTTTGTTTTAGCCCGAGCAGTGATTGGATCGTCGTTCGGCTTCGTCTTCCCCGCAGTTCGCGCGCTGATTGCGCATGTCGACCCAGAGCGCCGGGGCGAACGCCTGGGCCGCCTTGCTGGCGTGGAACTATTGGGGTTTGTTGCAGGCCCGCTGTTTGGCGGTTTGCTTATCGACCCAATCGGTTTGCGCTCGGTGTTCCTGTTGTTCGGCTTCGTGAACTTGATTTCGATGTTCACCATTTCATTTCGGTCTTTTCCGCAACTTCCTAAATCCACCGACTCGCGAAAGCCAAGCCTGGAGTTGCTGCGCTACCCGCGTGTGCGCATTGCCGTCATTGTTGCAATGGCCATCCAGGCGCCAGTTGGCATTTTCGATGCCCTATGGGACAGGTATCTCACCGACTTGGGTGGCGGTAACTCCATGGTGGGCATTTCGTTTGCGTTGTACACCGTTCCGTTTTTTATCTTCTCTACATTCGGTGGGCGGCTTGCCGACAAATACGACCCACAAAGAATTTCACTGTGGATGATGATCTTGGTTGTTCCCGCCGTCACTGGTTACGGTGCGTTCAATACGTTGACACCGGTCATTTTGTTAAACGTTTTTGAGGGTGTGGCACAAGCACTGATGTATCCATCGTCGGCAGCAGCGGTTGCAAAAGCAGCGCCACATGGCCGCGCATCTGCGGCCCAAGGTTTGGCAGGTGCTTCCGGTTTGCTGATGTCGATGACATTGGCATTCACTACGCCATCTATCTACGGAGCATTTGGTGCACTCGCCGCATTCGGCGCAGTTGGCTTACTGATGACCGTTCTTACCGGTTCGGCCGCACTGATGTTGTGGCGACTGAACCGGCGCGAACAGTTGAACTAAATCAGCTCAAGCGCTCGACAATCATGGCCATGCCTTGGCCGCCACCAACACACATGGACTCCATGCCCACTGTCTTGTTGGTGCTTTGCAAACCGTTGATGAGCGTGGTCATGATGCGTGCGCCTGTCATACCGAATGGGTGACCAAGTGCGATTGCACCACCATGCACGTTGAGTTTGTCCATGCTGATACCCAAGTGCTTGGCAGATGGGATTACTTGCGCAGCAAATGCTTCGTTGATCTCGACTAGGTCGATGTTGTCAATCGTCATGCCCGCACGCTTTAGTGCTTGGCGGCATGCTTCGATTGGCCCAAGGCCCATGATCTCTGGGTTAAGCCCAGAAACACCCGACGAGATAATGCGTGCAAGTGGTGTGATGCCAAGTTGCTTGGCCTTCTTTGCGCTCATCACCATGACTGCTGCGGCACCGTCGTTCAATGGGCATGCGTTGCCTGCAGTGATCTGGCCGTCGGGGCGGAATACTGGCTTCAAAGCGGCAAGCCCTTCTGCCGTGGTGCCATCGCGTGGGCCGTCATCTTTGCTGACAACCGTGCCGTCTGGAAGTGTGAGCGGCGTAATTTCGCGTTCGAAGAAACCGTTCTGTTGGTTCTTCACAGCCAACTGCTGCGAACGTGCACCGAATGCGTCCATCTCTTCGCGAGTAACACCCTCAACTTCGCGAACGTTTTCTGCAGTCTGGCCCATTGCGATGTATGCGTCTGGCAAACCTGTTGGTGCAGTCCATGTTGGCTGGCCGCCGGCTGCACGCAACTTGGTGCGCTCGCCCGAGGGCTTAAAGATTGCGTTCGGTGCCATGTCGCTTGCGCCATGCGCATAACGACTAACTGTCTCTACGCCTGCTGCGATAAAGCAATCGCCTTCGCCAGCGTTGATGGCATGTGCAGCCATGCGAATGGTCTGCAAGCTGGACGAGCAGTAACGGTTAACGGTGACGCCAGGAACATCGTCGAGGCCAGCAAGAATTGCCACCATTCGACCAATGTTGAAACCGCCTTCGCCTGCAGGCTGGCCAATGCCAAGCATGAGGTCTTCTACGTCGCTTGCCTTCACCTGTGGAACTTTGGCCATCAGTGCGCGCACGATTTGTGCCGACATGTCGTCTGGGCGCAAGTCGATAAGGCTGCCCTTATTTGCACGACCAATTGGGCTGCGGGCTGTTGCGACAATGACTGCTTCGGACATTTTTGGCTCCGTTCGATCCTGAATGAATAGTTGTAGAACGGTACCATTTGCCCATGGAACTCACCGAAGTGGCGCTCGACAGCATCAACATCTCCGACCCCGAATTTTGGAAAGCCCCCCAGCAAGTGCGGGAATCCACATTCGCCACCCTGCGTCGCCAGGCCCCCGTCAAATTCTTTGAGGAAATACCCCTCGTCAACTTCCCCGTTGGGCCCGGCTACTGGGCACTCACCAAGCACGAGGACATCTGGCATGCCAGCCGCAACCCAGACTTGTTCTGCAGCGGCAAGGGCACCAATATCCCCGACCTCACGGTGGAACTCAACGAATTCTTTGGCTCCATGATCAGCATGGACGACCCAAAGCACGTACGACTGCGCACCATCGTTTCCAAGGGCTTCACACCAAAAGAAATTGCACGCGTTGAGGAGTACGTGAAAAAGAAAGCCCGCACCGTCGTAGATCGAGCGATTGAAAAGCATGGCGACAGCGAGTTTGATTTTGTTGACAACATCGCTGCACCGTTTCCGCTGCAGATCATTTGCGAAATGATGGGCATTCCAGAAAGCGACGAGCGCCAGATTTTGGACTGGACCAATGTCATCCTTGGCGCCGGAGACCCGGACTTTGGCGGAACTCTTGAGAACCTGATCACTGTTGCGCTCGAGATCTTTGCCTACGCGCAAGCGCTGGGTGAAGCCCGTTTGAAGAACCCAACCGACGACCTCACCAGCGTGATGATGCACTCCATCGTGGACGGCGACCGCATGTCGTCGCAAGAGTTTGGCAGCTTCTTTATCTTGCTTGTCGTTGCTGGAAACGAAACAACACGTAACGCCATCAGCCACGGCATGCGCCAACTTTCGTTGCAACCAGACGAACGCGCCAAGTGGTTCAACAACTTCGATGCCAATACAAAAACTGCCGTCGAAGAAATTGTCCGCTGGGCATCACCAGTCATTCACTTCCGCCGCACCGCGACCCGCGACACCGAAATTCGTGGAGTCAAAATCAAAGAGGGCGAAAAAATCGTGATGTGGTACAACTCGGCCAACCGCGACGAGGACGTGTATGCAAACCCATACACATTCGATGTCACCCGCGCTGCAGCACCAGCGCAAGTTGGCTTCGGTGCTGGTGGCCCGCACTTCTGCTTGGGCGCAAACCTTGCACGTCGTGAAATTGCCGTGATGTTCGACGAAATTCGTCGACGCATGCCAAACCTGCAGATCACTGGCGAACCCGCCTACCTGCAAAGCAACTTCATCAACGGCATCAAGCGCATGCCGTGCCGCATCAACCCCTAGACAACTAGAG
>CAZNBF010000065.1:0-6582 GCA_964571325.1 uncultured Acidimicrobium sp. | reverse complement strand
ATGTCTGCCGTGAAAACTTCGCCCAATACTTTGCAGCCCGCAGTCACCGATGACAAGTTGTTATTGAATGTTCCGCCGTGCGCAACGGGCGAAGGGCGGTTGGACTCTGGGCTGGTGTCGAACATGTCCATGAACTGTGCTTTGCCGCCGAATGCGCCGAACGAAAAACCGCCGCCGATGTACTTACCAAATGCGGTGATGTCGGCCTGCACGCCAAGCATGTTCATCATGCCGCTCTTGCCGTGGCGCGAAGTCATTACTTCGTCGGCAATGCATACCGCGCCAACATTGCGAGCGGCTTCAAACACTGCCGCAAGAAACTGTGGTGATGCGGGGATGCAGCCGCCGGAACCAAGCATTGGCTCTACCACCACTGCTGCCAGCGTTGCGGCGTTTTCGGAAATGGTGTGCAGTGCTGCTGCCTCGTCGTTGAATGGCGAGATCACAAAATCGAACGGCGCGTTCCACGGTGCGTTGCCAGAGGCGAAGTAAAACACGCTGCCGTGATAGCCGCCGGAAAATACCAAGATCTTTTTTCTTCCAGTTGCAAGTACAGCAGTAGTCATTGCCAACAAGTTGGCTTCGGTGCCCGAGTTGGTGAACCGCACACGATCGAGACCAAAGCGTTCGCACATGAGCCTGGCCAAAGTTGCTTCGGCAGGGTGAATGCCACCAACACTTGCGTTATGCGTGAGTGCCTCGGCAACATGATCGAGCACGCGGCGCTCGCTGTGCCCCAACAACCCTGCGGTGTAGTCGCCGAGGAAGTCGAGATACGTGTGGCCGTCTACGTCGGTGAGTGTGGCGCCACTGCCCGAAGCAAAGGTGAGTGGAAACGGTGCGTGAGTGAGCACCGAACGCGTTTGCCCACCGGGCATGTATTTCCGGGCTTCGTCGTAGTGGCTGCGGCTGCCAGGGTTGCGATCGGCAAAATTACTGCGCGCTTTTTGAATGTTGTTACTCGACATGTTTCAGCCGAACGCCGTGTTACTTCTTTTGTGGTTGTGGCCACGAACCGTCTTTGCCGTCCATGCCGGCATTGAGACGAGCCTTGGCCATCAGTTCTTCCACGATGGGGCCAAGTTTGGTTGGGTCCTCCACTGGTGCATGTGTTGGGCCGCGATGCCAACCTTCGGCAATGGCAAGTACTTGACCGCTTGCTTCGAACACGCGACCGGTGATGTCTTTGGATTCTTCGCTGGCAAGCCACGTGACGATGGGGGCAATCCATTTTGGTGAACGCTGCTCGCGCTCTTCTTCGGTTTCGGGTGCTGGGCCCAAGCCTTCGGTCATGCGTGTGAGCGCGACTGGCGCAACTGCGTTGACGGTGACGCCGTAACGAGCAAGCTCGAGCGACGCAATGGTGGTGAATGCAGCAATGCCTGCCTTCGCTGCGCCGTAGTTGGTTTGGCCAACGTTGCCGTAGATGCCCGACACCGACGAGGTGTTGATGATGCGGCCGTCTACCGGTTTGCCAGCCTTGCTTTGATCGCGCCAATACGCGGCGGCGAAACGCGAAGGTGCAAACGTGCCCTTGAGATGCACTTTGATAACGGCGTCCCACTCTTCTTCGCTCATGTTGGCCATCATGCGGTCGCGCAAGATGCCTGCGTTATTGACCACCGCGTGCAAGTCGCCAAATGTTTCGACTGCAGTGTTGATCAGCCGTTCGGCGCCTGCCCACGAAGAGATGTCGTCGCCGTTAGCTACCGCGCGGCCACCCATGGCCTCGATCTCGTTGACAACGCTTTGGGCTGGCGAGGTGTCGCCACCACTGCCGTCGACGCCTGCGCCAAGGTCGTTGACCACGACCAATGCGCCATGGGCGGCAAGGCTTAACGCATGTTCGCGGCCAATACCTCGGCCCGAACCAGTGACAACAACTACTCGACCTTCACATAAGCGGCTCATAGCGATCGACTCTAGTCTGAACAATGTGTCCAACTCCCTGCCGAACAACAACACCACGCTCGGTACATGCGGCGTGTTGGTGGTTGGCGCGGGGCCGGCTGGCATTGCTGCCGCACTGACGTTGCAAGAAGCGGGCCACGATGTTTTGGTCATTGATAAGGCCCATTTTCCGCGCGACAAGTGTTGCGGCGACGGCCTAACAACTGGCGCGTTGCGCGTACTAGAGGAACTGCATTTCGATCCGGCGACTGTTGCCAATTGGACACCGTGCTCCGATGTGTGGCTGCGTTCGCCAAGCGGCAAAGAAATGCAAATGCTGTTGCCAACTGGGCAAGGGCAGTTTGCTGCGATTGCGCCGCGGATGGAACTAGACAACGCGCTAGTGCAGTTGGCAAAGTCGCGCGGCATTCGAGTGATGGAAGGCCACGGTTTTGTTGGGGTGAAGCAACACACCGCCGAACACATTGATGTTGATGTAGAGCACCTGGGCACAATTCGTGCGCAATACGTTGTTGCGGCCGATGGCATGTGGTCGCCCGTGCGAAAAGCATTGGGTGTATCAACACCCGGATACTTGGGCGAGTGGCACGCGTTTAGGCAATATGCAAACACCGTGACGGGCCCAGCCAAAGAACGGCTGTATGTGTGGTTCGAAAAAGACTTGTTGCCGGGTTACGCATGGTCGTTTCCGTTGCAAGACGGCCGCGTCAATATTGGTTTCGGCATTTTGCGTGGCAGTAATTACACCGTGCAACAGATGAAAGATTTGTGGCCCGAATTGTTGCAGCGCAAACATATTGCCAAGGCGCTTGGCCCAAACGTGGTGATGGAAGACCGCCACACCGCATGGCCTATCCCCGCCCGTGTTACGTCGGCAACACTGACAAATGGCCGTGTGTTATTTGTTGGCGACGCCGCTTGCGTGACCGACACACTGACCGGCGAAGGCATCGGGCAGTCGCTGTTGTCGGGCCAACTTGCGGGCAAGGCCATTGTGTATGCGGGCAAGCGAGAGGCATCAGTTGCCAGAACTCGATATGAAACGCTGATTGAGCAAAATCTCTTTGCCGACCACCGCATGTCGGCGGCATTGGGAACCATTTTGAAAAGCTCTCTTGGCGCACGAGGCGCGTTGCGGCTGGCAAACCTCACACCATGGACACGACGCAACTTTGTTCGCTGGATGTTTGAAGACGAGCCGCGAGCCGCCGTGTTTACGCCCCGACGATGGCACCGCAAATTTCTCAAGCGCGAAGGCGCTTACGCCGAGAGGTAACTTGGACTGATGCGCACACGCCTAACCGAACTGTTGGATATTCAGTACCCAATCATGCTTGCCGGCATGGGTGGCGTTTCGTACCACAACCTTGTTGCTGCGGTTTCCGAGGCTGGAGGATTGGGAACCTTCGGCGCATCCACCATGCAGGGTGGCGAACTAGAAAAAGAAATCGATGCAATGAAGCAACTGACGTCCAAGCCTTTTGGAGTGGACTTGCTGACCGCACTGCCCCACACGTTGGAGCGCGATGTGGAACTGATTATTAAGAGTGGCGCCCGCGTGTTTGTTGCCGGCCTAGGCGTGCCGCGCGAGATCATTGACCGCTTGCACAAGAGCGGCGTGTTGGTTGGCTCGATGTGCGGCAAGGTGCGCCACGCTGTTTCGGCGCTGGAAAGCGGTTGCGACTTTGTTGTTGCACAAGGCACTGAAGGCGGCGGTCACACGGGCACCGTTGCCACCATGGCGCTTGTGCCCCAAGTAGTTGATGCAGTTGGCGACAAGATGGTGGTGGTTGCCGCTGGTGGTTTGTTCGACGGGCGCGGTTTGGCAGCATCGCTTGCACTTGGCGCAGACGGCGTGTGGGTTGGCACAAGGTTTATTGCAACGCACGAAGCTCGCGGCGTGGATGGCTACAAAGAAAAACTGATTGAAACTTTGGAAGACGGAACTGTCATTACTCGCAGCTACACGGGCAAAACTTGCCGGGTGGTGCGCAACAACTGGACAAACAAGTTTGAAGAGCATCCAGAAACGTTGCAAGGGTTTCCGCAGCAAGCAATTGCTTCGATGCAGGCAGGCGTTAACCACTTGGGCTACCCCGTTGGCACCAAGGTGGACGTGGATCAAGAATTTATGCCTGCGGGCCAAGGAGTTGGCGCAATCACCAGCATTGTGCATGCTGCAGATTTGGTGCACAGCATGATGGCTGAAGCCGAGCAATCGCTCGACCGCATTCAAGCAATGCGTAAGTGACCATTTCGCATGGGAGTACTTCGCTCTAACGCCAGCGTGCGTAATTTGTTCTTTGCGCAAAACATCTCGGTCATGGGCGACTATTTGACGTATGTTGCCCTGGTCGGATTGGTCAAAGACGCAACCGACTCCACGTTTTTAGTGTCGCTTATTTACGCCGCGTATGTATTGCCATCGTTTTTCTTCTCGCCTCTCGCCGGCCCGATTGTCGACAAGTTTGATCGACGCAAGATCATCGTGGTTGTCTCTGTGTTACAGGCTGTATGTGGAGTTGGATTTCTATTGTCGAGTGCAGATCGCATTTGGTTAGCGCTACTGACCCAAATAGTGATCTCTTCCCTCGCCGTCATCACACTTCCCGCATTCGGCTCGGCGCTACCTAACGTCACTCGTAACGATGAAGAGCTTAGGCAAGCAAACGCATTATTCGGCTCTAGCTGGGGAGCCTCGGTGTTCATCGGCTCTGCTCTCGGCGGTCTTTTTGCAGCAACCTTTGGCAGAACCGCAACGTTTGTTGCCGATATTGCCACTTTCGCCCTGTGCGCAGGATTGATCGCGCTCATCAAAGTTCCGATGCAAGAGAGAAAAGCACATGCGGTACGCGAGCCGGTTCGACCAATTGCCGACATGCGCGAAGCATTCCATTACGCCAAAGAAAACAATGTGATCTTCGCCCTGATGGCTTCTAAAACCACTCAAGCAGTTGGTGCGGGTGCAGTAGGTCAACTTGCTGTGCTGGCAATTGATGCATTCGACACTGGTGACGGTGGCAGCGGCCTGCTTCTTGCCGCGCGCGGATTTGGAGCAGCACTTGGTCCATTCATATTCATGCGCTTTGCTCGAAACAACATGCCGCGACTGTTGCTGTTGTGTGGAGTTGGCGGCACGATGTGGAGCGTTTTCTACCTGGCCGCTTCAGCAAGCCCAGTGTTGTGGCTCGCCGTAATTTCAATCGGTGCTGCACACATCGGCGGTGGTGCAATTTGGACAATGGCAAGTTACGGCTTACAAATCAGCACCGAAGACCACATTCGCGGACGAGTGATAGCCGGCGACATGGGCTTTGCCATGTTGGTCACCGGACTCAGCACTATTGGAACGGGAATTCTTGGAGAGATTTTTCCTATTCGCATTGCCATCGCAACTGTTGCAGCGATCTCTGTGCTGTGTTCCCTCTCGTACTTGTTAGGAACGATGGGTCTTAGGAAGCGTCTGCGCAGCGAGATGCTGCCTCAATCAGCCTGACCGCACGCGGGTCGGTGAACATCGAATCTTTCATTCGATTCATGATGTAGCTAAAGCTCATCTGTCGGAGTGGGTCGGCAAACGAAACCGATCCACCAGCACCTGCGTGGCCGTAACTGCCCGGCGCATCGAAGGCCAATTTTTCACTTGGAGTAACGAAGCCCATGGCAAACGTGCGTTGCGTTTGCAAACACAAATCCACTTCGCCATCTTTTGTTTGTTGCACCGTCATCTTGCTTCGCGTGTCGTCATTCAACAGCCGAACGGGGCCGTTCGAAGTTTCTGTTTCGGTGAATGTTGCCGAATACATAGCGGCCAAACTGCGTGCGTTAGCAATACCGTTTGCGCCAGGAACTTCGGCGGCGTGCAAGTCTTCGCGGTTAAATCCGCCCTTTACATTGAGTGCTCCGTTCACGGATAACGCACTTACCAAATACTTGTTTGGCAATTGAACTGGTGCTGCAGGCGCACTAGTTGCCGTGCGTGGCCAGCCCGTGTTAATTGGAGAAACTCGTGGCTCTAAGTGTGCAGGTAAGCCGACATAGATTTCGCCACCTAGGGGGGTTGCAATTTCTTCGGCGATGAAGCGACCGATGTTTCTTCCATCCACAAGCCGAACCAAATGCCCCGCCAACCAACCAAATGTGATGGCGTGATAACCGTGTGTAGAACCAACCGGAAAAAGTGGTGCGGTATTTGCCAATCGGGACACCATCGTGTTCCAATCGAGCACTTCTTCAAATGTGAGTGGGCCATCCACCGTGTACAGGCCCGCCTGGTGCGACAGCAATTGCGCAACCGTTACTTGCTCTTTTCCATGCGCGGCAAACTCGGGCCAAAACAGGGAGACCGGTTCTTCGTACGACAACAAACCGCGCTCGACACACATGGCAACCGCTGTTGCCACCACACCTTTGGTGGTGCTGAACACCAGCTGCAACGTGTCGAGTGTGTACGGCTTGGTTGCTTCTTTGTCGAAGTAGCCACCGGCAATATCGACCACGCACTTTCCCTTGTGAAACACCGACACGCCTGCACCGATGTCCTCGCGATTGTCGATGTTGTGCGCGAATGCGTCGGCGACTTCCGACCATCCGTCGGCAACAAAACCGTCGAAGGACACGACTAGCGAACGTCGTCGATCAAGCTTCGAAGTAATTCAACTTGTTGTACAG
>CAZNBF010000064.1:0-6701 GCA_964571325.1 uncultured Acidimicrobium sp. | reverse complement strand
TGAGATTGGCCACCGCCCGATCGAAGCGGGCCTTGCCGATATAACACCAAGGGCAGACCACGTCGGAGAAGATTTCTACGCGCATAGGTGCCACGATAGAGGGGATGGCTTCTACACCCTCGGCTACTGCCACTTTTTGTGCCACCTTGGTCGACGAGTGGATTCGTATCGGCGTTCGCCATGCCGTGTTGTCGCCCGGCTCGCGTTCCACGCCAATGGCCATGGCGCTCTCGGAAAGAACAGAAATCTCCCTGCACGTTTTTCACGACGAACGTTCGGCGTCATTCGCTGCGCTAGGCATTGGCCAACACGACGAGGTGCCAGCTGTTTTGCTGTGCACGTCGGGAACCGCGGCCGTGCAGTTTCATGCAGCAGTGGTGGAAGCAGATCATGCGCATGTGCCCATGTTGGTGTGCACTGCCGATCGGCCACCAGAATTGCAAGGCGTTGGAGCACCGCAGACAATCAATCAAACGAACTTGTACGGGGCTTCGACCAGATTGTTTATCGATGCGGGTGTTGCCGACGACCGACATTCATCCAAGTGGAGAGCAATCGCCAGAGACTCGTTCTCGGCTGCGATGGATATCGATCCGGGCCCTGTTCAGATAAATCTTCCGTTTAGGGAGCCACTTATCGGCGACCTACAGGCACTGCCCGCAATAGACGCTGGCTCAATAGTGAAGCAAGGTCGGCTCTCACCCAGCGCTTCCGAGCGTAAAGCATTAAACAAATTGCTTTTGGCAACCAGAGGAGTGATTGTTGCTGGTGCAGGAATTGATCAACCTCGGTTCGTGTTCGAGTTGGCACGTACATTGCAGTGGCCGATCATTGCGGATCAACGAAGTGGATGCCGAGTATCAGCCGATGCCTCGCAAGATGCAGTGATCGTCTCCACGGCCGATGTGATGCTTCGCGATGTCGCCACCGCGATGCAATTGAAGCCAGATGTGATTCTGCGCATCGGCGACCCTCCAGTTTCGAAGGTTGTTAACGCCTGGCTCAAAGATTGCGGTGCAACATACTGTGCGATTTCGACAACGCCGTCGCTCATCGATCCAGACAATCGTGTGCAACTGCACCTAGTTGGAATACCATCGCAAATTTGCATGGAAGTTGTTCGCGGTACAGCGAACAGGACGGATCAAACGTGGGTGGGCGAGTGGGGCAGGCGCGAGACAATTGCAAGATCAACAATTGATAAAGAACTTGCCGCCAGTAAGGAAATTACCGAACCCTTCGTTGCGAGTCGGGTCCTGAATGCATTGCCCAAGGATTCCAACCTTGTTCTGTCGTCAAGCATGCCTATTCGAGATGTGGAATGGTTCGCGGCGCCGCGAGATGGTGTGAAGGTGTTCGCAAACAGGGGTGTTAACGGCATCGATGGTGTCGTATCTACCGCCGTTGGCGTTGCATTGGCATCTCGCAAGCCGACTGCCTTATTGATCGGTGATGTTGCCATGATGCACGACATCAACGGATTGATCAATATCACGGAGAGGGGCGTCGATCTTCGAATCGTGATCATCGACAATAATGGCGGAGGCATATTTTCGTTCTTGCCGCAATCTTCAGCTCTTGACAAAGATCGCTTCGAACTGCTTTTCGGCACGCCCCACAACACTGATTTTGTTTCATTGCTTGCAGGACATCGGGTCGAATGTGTTGTCGCCGAGACGCGTTCGCAATTCAATGCTGCAATTGAACGCAGCGGGTTATCTGCCATGTTGGTTAGAACGCAACGGGATAGCAACGTTGTCGAGCATGCACGCCTTAACGCTGCTGTGGCCGAGGCGCTTACGGCCGAATGATCGCGGCGAGCATGGCCTGAAATTTGGCCTGTGTTTCTGCCAATTCGGTGGCGGGGTCGCTGTCGGCAACAATGCCGCCCCCCGCAAACAGGCGGGCACTCGTTCTGTCTGGTGACAGCTGAGCACAGCGAATAGCAACAGCGAAAGCACCGTTGCCTTTTTGATCGAACCATCCAACAGCGCCGCCATAGCGTCCGCGCACAATGCCCTCATATTGATCGATGAGTTTCAGCGCCTCTTGTTTAGGGAATCCACCGAGAGCAGGTGTAGGGCTGAGCATGATTGCAGCATCGAGAACATGCATGAACGGTTTTGACAGCATCCCTTGCATCAATGTGCCTAGGTGTTGCACATTGGCAACCTGCATTACTGATGGCTCTGGCTGCCAGTCAAGGTATGAGCAGAAGGGTAGGAGCGTGTCGTGAACCATGTCGATCACCACACGGTGCTCAACCTGATTTTTCTCACTCGACAACAACTGCTCGGCGAGTGCGCTGTCGGTTTGTGGGTCACCAGTGCGTGGGGCCGTCCCTGCAAGTGGGTGGCTCGAGATTGCTCCGTTGTCCACAGCAACCAGCAATTCGGGTGAAGCACCGATGAAGTTATCGACGAGATAGCGATAGCTGGAACCGAAGGATGAACGTAAACGAAGCAATACGGCGTAGACATCGATTGGCGCACTTGAATTGATGACGATGTCGCGGGCGATAACTGCCTTCGTTATTGAGCCTTTGCGCACTGCATTGCGTGCTTGTGTCACGGCTTCTAGGTAATGGTCGACACTCACGCCTGGTTCCACGGTGTAACTCGCTGCAACTGCGGCTGGCTCTGGTGGGTTGACGAAATTTGGTTCGGCATCGTCCACGGTGGTCACCCATGCTCGGCCATCAACGGATTTGACCAGGCTCACATGCGGAAGGATGAAGTCGTGCTGTTCATTGCTGTCGAATGGAATAGCACCGAGTAACACTGGCCCGCTACCTGGCGACTGAACGCGATCCTCTACATGCAAAGAGTCGAGAAATCCGCGCGCTTCTGATGCCGGAACTCTTGTTGCGGATACCGAGCCAGCAATACCAACGCCGTCGCGTACAAAAAGTGATCCATTGCCCCCAGCGAATCCGTTGAGATCAACCTTCTCCGATGTGAAGTCGCTGAGTGGTCGGGAAACGATTCTCATGTTGTTGAGTTACGACTTCGTGGCAAGCATCAGCTGTGTCAACCCACCAGACAACTGTTGATGGGTTGCATCGGCAAAACCAGCCGCACGCAGTTGCTGTACCAATTCGGTAGGCGATGGCAAGTATGCGACGCTTTTCGGCAGGTAGTTGTATGCGGCGCGGTTCGAAAGCAGTCCACCAATTCGTGGAACGATTTTTCCAAAATAGATTCCGTTTCCGAATCGAATGAAGGGATTGGTTGGCACACCAACATCCAGCAGGGCTATACGACCGCCCTTTCGGGTAACGCGAGCAATCTCGGCAAAGAATGTCGGAAGATCCAGAAGGTTGCGCAAGGCAAATCCGCAAGTAACACCATCGACGCTGGAGTCTGGGAAGGGTAGGCGAAGAATGTCGGCTTGTGCGCGCGGCGCATTGCTGTGATCGGCAGCCAACATTCCAAACGACAAATCGATAGAGAATGGCGTAAGCCCGGCATTGCGCAAGTCGATGCACATATCGCCAGTGCCGCTTGCCAAGTCGAGAACATTGCTCCCTGGAGGCAACTGCAAGGATCGGATCGCCCGCTTTCGCCAACGCACGTCGAGGCGAAATGTCATGATCCGATTGACCATGTCGTATCTGGGTGCAATTGCATCGAACATGTCGCGAACCGCAGCAACCTTTGCCTCGCCAACAGGAAGATCGGCGGTATCCCAGGAATTCCTGTTGTGATTGGCCGGCGGATTGCTCACGATTAGAGGCTACGACCGCATGAAGCGCCGACAAACACGCCACAATGGAGGAGTCGAGGGGGCATTGTGATTGATTTCTCATTTTCGCCAGAAGTTGAGGCCGTGCGCATGAAAGTGCGTTCATTTATGGATGAAGTGGTTCGACCCGAATGGGACGCCATCGATCAAGGCAACAGAGAACAACTAGTCAAGACCATCGTGGCTTTGCGTAAGAAGGCAAAAGAATGGAATTTGTGGTTGCCTCACATGCCAGCCGAATGGGGTGGCATGGGCCTTGGCCCAACGGCGATGGCTGCGGTTTCTGCCGAAGCCGCCAAAGTAAGCATTGGGCCCTTCGTGTTAAACGCACAGGCTCCAGATGAAGGCAATCAACACACGTTGTTGCATTGGGCGACGCCAATGCAAAAAGAAAAATACTTGAAACCGCTTTGTGAGGGCACTGCTCGTTCGTGTTTTGCGATGACCGAACCCGAGGTTGCAGGCAGCGATCCGACGTTAATCAAAACATTTGCTTATAAAGATGGCGACGAATGGGTAATCAACGGCCACAAGTGGTTTATTTCTGGGGCACGCGGCGCGCAGTTTGCGCTGTTGGTTGCCCGCACAGAAGAAGATCCCGACATGCCTCAAGCCGCCAACTCATGTTTCATCGTCGATATACCAAGTGAAGGTTGGAATATCGTTCGCGACGTTGAGACCATGTCGGGTGGTCACAACCATTGCGAAATTCAGATCAATGATTTGCGTGTGCCAGCCGAAAACATGCTGGGCGGTAGAGGGCAAGGACATTTGCTCGGCCAGTACCGACTGGGGCCAGCACGGCTTGCTCATTGCATGCGATGGATTGGTCAGGCCGAAACAGCGCTCGACATGATGGTCGCTCGGTCTCTCGAGCGTTATTCGCACGGATCAATTCTTGCCGAGAAGCAAGGTATCCAATGGTTGATTGCGGATTCTGCAATGGAGTTGTATCAGGGCAAGCTGATGGTTCTTCATGCTGCGTACAAGATTGAACATGGCATGGATTTCACATCTGAAGTTTCTATGGCAAAGCACTTTGTTGCCAACAGTTTGTGGAGAATTGTTGACCGAGCGATCCAGGTGCATGGTGCACTTGGATACAGCACGGACACGCCATTGGCGGGAATGTTGCAACAGGCTCGTTGGAGTCGTTTCGCAGATGGTGCCGATGAGATTCATCAAATGAGAATCGCACAGCGCACGATTGCTGCATACAAAGACCATGGGTCGACAAAGAAGGCAACTGGAGATTTACCCCTATGAGCAATCACAAACTGACCTTCGGCGTGTTCATGCCCCAAGGATGGAAGATGGAGCTTGTCAACATTCCTACGGCGTCTGAAAAGTGGAATGCAGCGGTCAGGATTGCGCAACGTGCAGAAGAGTTGGGTTTCGATTCGATTTGGGTGTACGACCACTTTCATAACGTGCCACGGCCAGCGCACGAGGCTGTTTTCGAATGCTGGACAGTAATGGCAGCAATCAGCCAACTAACCAGCAAGATTCGTCTAGGCCAGATGGTCGGTTGCAACTTGTACCGACCACCTGCACTATTGGCAAAAATCACCTCGACTCTCGATGTCATTTCAGGCGGTCGGGTGGATTGGGGCATAGGCGCAGGGTGGTACGAAAACGAATGCCGCGGTTACGGTTATCCGTTCCCAGTTCCCAAAGAGCGCATTGCAATGTTGCGCGAATCGGTCGAGATCGTTAAGTCGATGTGGTCGCAAGAAGAGACAACGTACGACGGCAAGTATTACCAGTTGGTCCGTGCCAATTGCGATCCGAAGCCACTGCAGTCGCCGCGTCCGCCAATTTGGATCGGTGGCGGAGGCGAGCAATTGACTTTACGCGTCGTTGCGCAGCACGCGGATCATTCCAATTTCGGTGGTAGTGCCGACGAGTTTGCACGAAAGATTGAGATTTTGAAGGGCCATTGCGCTGCGGTAGGCCGAGACCCGGATGAGATTGGTAAAACAACTTCGGGCGAGATATTGATTCGCGATACAGAGAAGGAATTGCGCGAGTTTCAGATTGCTAGCGGTCGGGGAGACAATTTCGAGGCTTGGCAGGCATCAAACTTCGTCGGCACGCCCGAACAGGTTGCAGACAGGGTTCAGCAATTCATTGACATTGGCTGCACGGGTTTCATCCCGTGGTGCGTTGATTACCCAGATACGCACACGCTCGACGCGTTCGCCAAGATCATGCACAACTATCGCTAGTTGCTAGTAGTAATAACGGAAAATTAGCTCGGCAACGCAAGAAGGCTTAGCGGCTCCTTCAACTTCGAACGTCGTTTCCACACACACTTGCGCGCCGCCTGCGATGTCGTCGACGGAAACGAGTTTTGCTCCAGCACGAATTTTTGATCCAACTGGCACTGGTGACATGAAACGAATCTTGTTTGCTCCGTAGTTGACGCCCATCTTTACGCCTTCGTTGCGCCAAATGCCTGCCATCAAAACTGGTGCTAAGGAAAGAGTGAGGTAACCGTGAGCGATGGTCTGACCGAACGGGCCTGACTTAGCCTTCTCGACGTCGAGGTGAATCCATTGGTGGTCGCCTGTTGCATCGGCGAACAACTGCACTTGCTCTTGGGTGACAGTGAGGTAGTCGCTATAGCCAAGATGCTTGCCTACATGGGCTTTGAGGTCTTCGTGGTCTTTGATAACGGTGGTCATCGGAACAGACTAGCGGTACCAAATGCGCTGATGCTCACGGCTTTGAGTGTGAAGGAGGAGGGCCACGAGGGCTACGTCGAATGCCAACGAAATGAGCGAATCGGACAGGGGGTTTTGAACGGCAATGAATCGAACAACGAATGGCGAGATTGATGCGGCAATTGCAATCTTGTATCCGATTTTGCGCTCGTTCGCCATGAGCAACCCACCTGCTGCGTAAAGGGCAACGTTGACGAGCCCAAATACAAAACCAAATCGATATGTCTCGCG
>CAZNBF010000063.1:4234-6764 GCA_964571325.1 uncultured Acidimicrobium sp. | reverse complement strand
TGCGAGTCATCCACCATGACCATTGCTTCGTATTTGTCGGCGAGGTCGCAGATCTCTTTGAGGGGGGCAAACGAGCCGTCCATTGAGAACACGCCATCGGTGACAATGAGTGTTCGTCGTGCGCCTTGGGCGGCAATCAACTGGGCTTCCAGGTCGGCCATGTCGCGGTTCTTGAAGCGGTAGCGCGTTGCCTTGCACAATCTGATGCCGTCGATGATTGACGCGTGATTTAATTCGTCTGAAATAACTGCGTCGTTTTGGTCGAGTAGCACTTCAAAGATTCCGGTATTTGCATCGAAGCATGATGGGAACAGGATGGTTGCATCAGTGCCGAGCAGAGTGGAAAGTTTTAATTCCAAAGTGTCGTGTTGCGACTGGGTTCCACAGATAAAGCGAACACTGGCCATGCCAAAGCCGTTGACGTCGAGCGACTCTTTGGCGGCAGCAATCACTGCAGGGTTGTTAGCAAGCCCGATGTAGTTATTGGAGCAAAAATTGATGAGATCTTTTTCGGTGCTGAGCACATGCGATGCCTGGGGGGAGTCGAGCAAGCGCTCGCGTTTGTACAGGCCCGCTGTCTGGATGTCGTCGAGCGTTTTCTGCAGATCTTTTTGAACACTGGTGTACATAGGTTTTCCTTAAGACCAATCCATGATGACTTTGCCCGAATTAGACGAGCGCGCTGCGGCGAATGCTTTTTCCCATTCACTTGCAGGAAAGCGATCGGTGATGACATCGCGAATATCGAGGCCGGTTTGAATGAGTGAGTTCATGGCATACCACGTCTCATACATTTCGCGACCGTAGATGCCCTTGATGGTGATCATGTGGGTGACGAGCTTTGCCCAGTTGATGGAGATCTCTTTGCTTGGCAAACCCAACACCGCAACGCGGCCACCGTGACTCAAGTTGTCCAAGATGTCGGGAAGCGCAGTTGGTGCGCCACTCATCTCGAGTGCGACGTCGAAGCCTTCTTTCATGCCCAACGTTTTTTGCGTTGCGGCGATGGAAGAAGTCATGGGGTTAACCGCAATATCGACACCCATTGATCGAGCAAGTTCCAAACGAGATTCGTTGATGTCGCTAATGACGACGTAACGCGCGCCAACATGACGTGCCACTTTTGCGGCCATCAAGCCGATGGGGCCAGCACCTGTTATCAATACGTCTTCGCCAGCAACGGGGAAAGTAAGCGCGGTGTGTACTGCGTTTCCAAATGGGTCGAAGATTGCACCAAGTTCAGCGTCTACCGCATCGGAGTGCACCCAAACATTGCTTGCGGGGATAACGACGTATTCGGCGAATGCGCCGTTTCGGTTAACACCAACACCTGAAGTGTTTTTGCACATGTGGCGTCTGCCTGCGCGGCAGTTGCGACATGTCCCGCAAATGATGTGGCCTTCTCCGGAAACGAGAGCACCCAGTTCGAGTGAAGTGACTTCCGAACCCATCTCGACAATGCGACCAGAAAATTCGTGACCAATAATGAGCGGCGCATTCACTGCCGATGCTGCCCATGCATCCCACGATTCAATATGTAAGTCGGTTCCGCAGATGCCCGTTTTCTCGACACGAATCTTGACGTCGGTTGGGCCAGGAGTGGGTTCGGCGCATTCGATCATCTCAAGGCCGGGTGCTGCAGATGGCTTAAACAGTGCGCGCATAGTGGAATTAGCGTAGTGCTCGTGGCCAAGTGATGGCTTGGTAAGTTGGAAGTTCGTACCGTAAGGGGCTGAATTTTTGTGACTGGATTAGCAACGTATTCCTTGGTCGACGGCATTTCCGTCATCACGATGGACGATGGCAAGGCAAATGCGATATCCCTCGCCATGCAGGAGGCGCTGAACGCGGCGCTCGATGAGGCCGAACGTGCGAATGTGCCAGTGGTGCTCACTGGGCGCAGCGGCATTCTTTCGGCTGGCTTCGACTTGAAGACGTTGATGGCCAGTGGGCAGCCCGCTGTCAACATGTTGAACGGCGGTTTAGAGCTGGCAATTCGGTTGCTCAGTTTTCCTACTCCGGTAACGATTGCGTGTGGCGGCCATGCCATCGCGATGGGCGTGTTTCTGATGTTGTGCGGTGATTATCGGATTGGTGTGCAAGGCGAGTTTAAGTACGTAGCAAATGAGGTGGCCATCGGAATGACGATGCCATTTTCCACGATCGAGATTTTGCGACAACGCGTAACGCCGGCTGCGTTAAACCGCTCAGTTCTTTTGGCCGAAGTATTCACTCCAAGCAACGCAGTAGAGACGGGTTTTGTTGATCGAGTAGTGAGCAATGATGCAGAGTTGATGCCCGCAGCGATGGAGTATGCAAAGACCACAGTCGGGCTCAACGCCGCCGCACACGCTGCAAGCAAGAAACGATTGCGAGCAGGGGTGATCGAAGCAATCCGTGTTGGATTGGAAAAAGATCTAGCGGGTTGGCAAAAGCAGTTTCTTTAGCGAGATGCCGCAACAGTGCGGCAATCCAAACAAGAAATTGCCTCAACTGACGATTCGCAATCGGCACACACCAAAGTGCGCTT
>CAZNBF010000063.1:1881-4134 GCA_964571325.1 uncultured Acidimicrobium sp. | reverse complement strand
ACGATTCCGTTTTCGTCAACCTGAATTTCCTCGGGTACGCCAAACGTGACAATTTCATCGCGAACCCGAATGGAGAGGCGGGGGAATTCGTCGCCCTTGCCCTCGGACCATTTGAAGTCGATGTCCTTGAACGCAGGAAATTCGCGTGTAACTCGAAGATATTTCTTGATCGATTCGAGCGAGCCGCCAACTGTGCCGTTGATGCCGTGTTTGGAAATGATGATTCGACCCTTGAGGTTGAGACGCTCACACAATGCGCGCTGCCACAAACGAATCGCGTCTGGGTCTGCCAGCGGCGTGAACTTGTAATAGAGGAGGATTTTTGTGGGGTCGATGCACTCAAATTTATCGGGGTCCCCGTAATTGAGGCGTTTTGGATAGACCCACCCCTTTAGGCTTGAGAGCCATGGAGATCCTGCAGTCGCGAAAGTTGGCCAATGTCTTGTACGACATTCGTGGCCCTGTGCTGGAGGAAGCCAAGCGCCTAGAGGCTGCAGGGCACAGGATTATCAAACTGAACATTGGCAATCCGGGGCCATTTGGTTTTGAGACTCCACCAGAAGTGTTGGTGGAAGTCGTGCGCAATCTGCCGATCTCACAGGGTTACTCAGATTCGCAAGGCATCTTGTCTGCACGCACCGCGGTTGTGCAGCACTACCAAGAACGCGGCATAGACATCACCGACGTGGATGACGTGTGGTTAGGCAACGGAGTCAGTGAACTTATTCCGGTTGCACTGAATGCATTGCTGAATGAGGGCGACGAGGTGCTGATACCCGCACCCGACTATCCACTGTGGACGGCCTCCACCAGTTTGTCGGGTGGCACGCCAGTGCATTATCTGTGTGACGAGTCAAATGGCTGGATGCCAAACATGGACGACATTCGATCCAAAGTGAACGATCGTACGAAAGCAATCGTGGTGATTAATCCGAATAATCCGACAGGTGCTGTGTATAGCCCTGAGATTTTGCGCGAGATTGCCGATTTTGCTGTAGAGAGAAACCTCATCGTGATGGCCGACGAGATCTACGACAAGATTTTGTATGACGATGCAGTGCACACCACGTTTGCTGCGATAGCTCCAGACGTATTTACTTTGACATTTAGTGGTCTCTCGAAGGCCTATCGTCTTGCAGGGTTTCGTGCTGGGTGGATGGTGATGACCGGCCCGCGCAAACACGCGACGAGTTACATCGAAGGCATCACCATGCTGACGAACATGCGACTGTGCGCCAACGTTCCGGCTCAGCACGCCATACAAACCGCGCTAGGCGGCAGGCAGAGTATTAAGGACTTGGTGCTGCCAGGTGGGCGACTGCTCGAGCAGCGCAATGCTGCGATTACCGCGCTGCGCAAAATTCCTGGTGTCTCATGCGTCGAGCCGAAAGGCGCGTTGTATGTGTTCCCCAAGCTCGACCCAGAGGTATACCCCATTGCGGACGATCGTAAGTTCGTTCTTGATTTATTGCGAGCCGAGCATGTGTTAGTAGTACAAGGAACTGGTTTTAACTGGCCGACACCGGATCACTTACGCATCGTCACGTTGCCTTGGGCTGCCGACCTCACCGAGGCCATCGGACGCATTGGCAACTTTTTGTCTACTTATACTGCGTAGCCTCAAAGGCGTGACAAAACCACTCGAGATCGCATTTGTCACTTCGGCGGATAATTACCGAACATTGCCAGAGTCGCCTGTCGAGGTTGCTTTTGTTGGCCGCTCCAATGTTGGCAAATCATCGCTGATTAATTCGCTCGCAAATCGGAAGCAATTAGCGCGCGTGTCTAAAACGCCGGGCCGAACGCAACTGATCAACTTGTTCGAAACCCCTGGCGGCGGAACGCTCGTCGACTTGCCGGGCTATGGCTTTGCTGCGGTACCGGGCAAGATTAAGCGCGGTTGGGAAAAAATGATCGTTGGTTATCTGCAAGAGCGCGAAGAACTTGAAATGATCTTTGTTCTTGTCGATGGCCTAATTGGCCCTACCGATCTTGACTTAATGATGTTGGAACAACTTCGCGACAGCAACGTTGCTTTCACGGTGGTGGCCACGAAACAAGACAAGGTCAAGTCATCAAAAAGCGCAACACGCAGAATTGAATTAGCGACCGCGTGTCAGATCGATGCAGCAGAAATTGTTTGGACAAGTGTGTCCACGGGTTTAGGAATAGACCAATTGCGCACATTGGTCAATAGGTGTTTGAACACCAACCCAAACCGCCGCTAGTTGCGTATGCTGGCGTGATGCAAGT
>CAZNBF010000063.1:0-1781 GCA_964571325.1 uncultured Acidimicrobium sp. | reverse complement strand
GGAGACGCGAAGGTGCTGTGTGTTCCATCGACCGATCCACGATTTGCGCAATATGCCGACATCAACGATTTGCCCGAGCACTTGTTGGACGAGGTGGGCAATTTTTTCGAGGTCTACAAATTGTTGGAACCCAACAAAGACACCACGGTTCGTGGGTGGGAAGGCCATGATGCGGCGCAAGCCGAGATTGCAGCGGCGTTCGCTCGTTACAAGCACTAGTTATTAGGCAATACTGTTCGCTATGACTACACGCACCCCAGTATCAGTAACCAAAGAAATTGCCGCAACTCCCGAGCGGGTGTGGGCGCTTGTGACCGACTTGCCGCGAATGGGCGAGTGGTCTCCCGAAAATCGTGGTGGCGAATGGATTAAGGGTGCAACAAGTGCCGCGGTTGGTGCTCGATTTAAGGGCAAGAACCAGAACGGCAAAAAGAATTGGAGCGCCGAAGTAACCATTAATGAAATGGATGCGCCGCGCAAGTTTTCATTTGCGCTCACGGTGTTTGGAAGTCAGTGGTGCGATTGGGTGTATGAAATCGAACCCACCGCAACAGGTTCGCGCGTCACTCATTCATGGATCGATCGTCGGGGATGGTTCAGCACATGGTTGGGCGGGAAGCTCAGCAACGTAGCGGATCGTTCCGTGCACAACTTGAAAAATATGACTGCAACGCTTGACGCAATTGCAGTTGCAGCTACCTCGAGTAAGTAACTCCGCCGTCGACAACAATTGTCGAACCCACTACATAGTCGCCGGCACGCGACGCTAAGTACACCGCTGCCCCCGCCATGTCTTCAGGGGTGCCGATTCGTCCGGAAGGAATTCCTGGTGCGATGGCGTCGCCATGATCGCGGGCCACTCGGTTCATTTCAGAGGCAAACGCACCTGGGGCAATGGCACTGACAACAATGCCGTCTTTGATCAGTCTTAGCGCCATGCGCTTCGTCATGTGAATGAGGCCAGCCTTGCTTCCCGCGTACGGATATGTCTCTTCCATGTTGATGGAAAGGCCGTCGATTGAAGCGATGTTGATCACCTTTGCAAGATGTCCGTTGTTGGCAGCAGCAGCGCGCAATTGCGGCGCAAGTGCCTGAGTGAGAAAGAAAGGTGTTTTCAAGTTGAGGTCAACCGTCTTGTCCCATCCGCTTTCTGGGTACTCATCGAATGCTGCACCCCACGCCGCACCTGCATTGTTCACCAAGATGTCGAGGCGCTCTTCTCGCTGAGCAATTTCGCCAGCCAATTTCTCGATGCCGGCCTGAGTGGAGATGTCGCCAGGTATGGAAATGCACTCGCCATACATCGATAGTTCTTTTGCTGCTTGGTCGCACTGCACTGCTTTTCTTGCAGTGATGTAGACGCGCGAACAACCATGTTCGAGCAAGCCTTGAACGATCATTGCGCCGATGCCGCGCGAACCGCCGGTTACAAGTGCAACTCGGCCTTTAAGGGAGAAGATGTCTTTCATCCGAGCAACTGTAGAGGGTGAGGGCTAGTGTCGGAATATGCCAAGCAACCTCACCCTGAAAGCAATGAACACCATCCACCGAATCATTTTGGGAGTAAGTGGAGGCCGAAAGGGCTGGGAAGCAGGCAACATGCCCGTTCTCGAACTGACCACCATCGGACGTAAAAGCGGCAAACCTCGTAGCTGCATGTTGACTTCGCCAATTCAGGAAGGCGAAACCATTGTGATTGTGGCATCACGTGGTGGAGACGATTTTCACCCAGCGTGGTATTTGAACCTGGTGGACAACCCGCAGGTGCAGGTGAAGTACAA
>CAZNBF010000062.1:5674-7003 GCA_964571325.1 uncultured Acidimicrobium sp. | reverse complement strand
ACTGCTCCTCCAGCGAAAGCGACCACGTGTGCAAGAAGTACGACGCCGACTTCTCAGGGTCGAAGTACCCACCAACACCAGAGAAGTAATGGAAGTTGGCAAAGAACCCAAGCGCAGAAAATGCCTGCCTGGCAACAGACTGGTGTGCAACAAACGGCCCGAACACCCAAAACAACAGCATTGACACTGCAAGCATCGCCAGCAGCGGAAGAAACAAACGACGCACGCGCCGCACATAAAACTTCGGAATGCTGATGGTTCCCGTGCGCTCGCCTTCGCGCAACAACGTTGCACAGATCACGTAACCCGAAATGACCAGGAACATGTCAACACCCAAGAAGCCAGAGCGAATGGGCAACCCTGCGTGATAGGCAATGACAGCAAGCACAGCAACAGCGCGCAACACCTGCACGTCGCTGCGATGATGCGACGGTTGATTCATATTCTCAACGAGTTCTAGAACAGCGCGTCGACAAATTCGATGGGGTTAAACGCCACCAAGTCGGTAATGGTTTCGCCAAGCCCCACCAACTTGATGGGGATACCCAACTCGGTCTCGATTGCAAAGACAATGCCGCCCTTCGCCGAGCCGTCCAGTTTGGTGAGCACGATCCCCGTCACCTGCGTGGCCTCGGCGAACACCCGCGCCTGGCTCAAACCATTTTGGCCGGTTGTTGCATCAATCACCAACAACACTTCGGTCACTGTGCCCGCGCCCTTTTCGGCAACACGGCGAACCTTGCGCAACTCTTCCATCAAGTTGGTGTTGCTCTGCAACCGGCCCGCCGTGTCGGCCAGCACCAAGTCGATGTTGCGCGCGTTTGCTGCTTGCACCGCATCAAAGATGACAGACGATGGGTCGCCGCCTTCTGCACCACGAATGATTTCGGCACCCGAGCGCTCGGCCCATGTTGCAAGCTGCTCGCCTGCTGCCGCACGGAAGGTGTCGCCCGCTGCCATCATCACTGTTCGGCCGAGTGCAGTTTGTTGCGCCGAAATCTTCCCGATGCTTGTTGTCTTGCCCGCGCCGTTAACACCAACCATCAACCAGATGTTTGGGCCCTCGATGGTTGCATCAAAACGCAGTTCGCGGTCGGTGGAAACCAAGTGCGCGCTCATGTCTTGGCGCAGCGCATCGATCAGTTGCTGCGGCGAGACAATCTCTTTACTCTTCACCCGGGCACGCAGTGGTTGCATCAGTTCTTGCGCCACGCGCACGCCAACGTCGGCTCGCAACAGCGCCTCTTCCAATTCGTCCCACGTGGTGTCCGAAATCTCGCTGCGCGTAAGCACCGACGTAACGGCGCCACCAAATGCGCTTCGCGCTTT
>CAZNBF010000062.1:0-5574 GCA_964571325.1 uncultured Acidimicrobium sp. | reverse complement strand
ACAACAACGGCCAACACCAAAAAGATGATGGGAAGCGAAATGTTGTTCATGAATGCTCCACGCTAGGCGGAGGCTTTGCTCGCGCGCTCGACAATCACGCGCGACGAACCGCCCGGCTGCATTGTCACGCCAAGCAGGCAGTCGCCCGCTTCCATGGTGCGCTTCTGGTGGCTGACAATCAGCAACTGCGCGTCTTGACGGAATTCGCTCACAAGGCTGAGGAATCGGTGCAAGTTGACGTCGTCGAGCGCTGCTTCTACTTCGTCCATTACATAGAACGGTGAAGGGCGGCTGCGGAACACTGCGAAGAGGAATGCAAGAGCAACGAGCGAACGCTCGCCACCCGACAACAGCGACAGCTTCTTCACGTTCTTGCCGCTTGGCTTGGCCTCTACTTCAATACCGGTGTTCAGCAAATCGTTTGGCATCGTCAGCGTCAGTTTGCCCTGGCCGCCAGGGAACAACATGCCGAACAACTTCTCGAAGTTGTCGCTCACGTCGCTGAATGCGGAAGCAAACGTTGTCTGAATTTCCATGTCTACTTGCTTGATCACCTTGATCAATTCGCGACGCGTGTTCTTCACGTCCTCCAACTGCTCTTCCAAGAACGTGTGGCGCTTCTGCAACTCGTCGTACTCTTCCAACGCAAGCGGGTTAATTGGGCCCATCAAGCGAAGCTCGCGCTCCAACTCGCGCACGCGCGAAATTGGCGAAACGTTTTCTGGCAACTCGGGCATCGGCGTATCGATTGCCGCTTGTGGTTCGCACGAGTGGTCGCGGCGCAGCGCCTCCACCGTTCCCTCGAGGCGCATCTTTACTTCGGCCTCTTCCACTTCGATACGGCGGTTTCTTTCGCGACGCTCCTCGAGGCCTTGCTCGTTCGTGGTTCGCTCTTTACGTGCTTCGTCCAAGCGCTGCGAGATTGCGCGCACTTCGTCGCTTTGCCTGCGGCGCACTTCTTGCAACTCGGCCTGGCGCGCATCCAACAACCTTGCGTTGTCTGCTGCCACCTTCGTCAGTCGGTTCAGTGCAGTGAGGCTTGCTTCAACCTTGGTGCGTCGCTCGGCTGCAACAACGCGCGCCTCGACGTCGGCGTTTAGGCGGGCTTCAACATCGGCAAGGCGCGACTCCAAGAATTGGCGGCGCTCTTGCAAGCCTGCAGTCTTTACTTCCAAGTCGTTGCGCAATACCGACAACAAACCCTGCAACTCGGCCTGCACCAAACGCAGCGCGTCGTATGCACCCGAAAGCTTTTGGTTGTTTTGCAGAGCCGATGCACGGTGACGCTCGAGCAACGTGAGCGACGATGCATGCGCGTCGCGTGTTTGCGACATACGTGTGCGTGCTGCTTGCAAATCTGCCTGTGTGCGCTTCAACGCATCGGCCGCGCGCTCGGCACGCAGTTGCGCTTCTTCCAGCGCAGCTGCAGTTACGCCGCTTGCGCCAATGCGCAGGCCCGACGACGCGAACTTGTCGCCCTCGCCCGTAATCACCACTGCTTCCGGGTGCGCAAGTGCGGCATCCACGGCATCAGCCCACGACTGAACGAACACCACCCTGCTTAACAACACATCGAGCAAACGATTCACTTGTGTTTCGTGCTCGCCAGCCTTGGCCCGCACGCTGGTGCGCAGGCTTGAACCGTTGTTGATCGTTGGCGTGGAAGGCACAGTCGTAATTGCGTTCAGCGCAAGCACTGCACCAACCCGGCCGCTTTGTCGCAACTCTTGCAAGGCCCGGCGGGCTGCGTCCACGTTGCGCGCAACCATTGCCGACAGCGCGTCGCCAAGTGCAACCTGCACAGCAACACGGCGCTCGGCGTCTATCTCGATCAGTTCGGAAAGCGAGCCAATGGCGCCCTCCACATCGCGCAACACCGTTGCACTGGAACGGTTTGCGTCCATTGCCATCTGCAGCGCTTCGGCGCGTGCAGCCGAAATGTTGGCGTCGGATTGCGCGGTGCCAAACAGCGCCATTGCCGAATCCAGCGCGGCTTCGGCCGATGCGCGCGCGGTGTCGGCTTCGCTTAAGCGTTGCGCAAGTTCGCCTTCGTTGCGCGCGTCGGCTTCAACAACATTGCGCAAGCGGTCGATGTCTTCGTTCAGCCCGCGGCCGCGCGCAGTAAGTTCGCCAACTTTTTGTGTTGCGCGTCGGGCTTCTTCCAATGTGGAAACGTGATCGCCGGAAAGTGTTCCTTCGGCATCCACCGCGGCAACTGCAGCAATCTGTTCCGACACTGTGCCAAGTTCGTTACGCAACTGCGCAGCGTCGGCTTCCAGCGTTGCGATAACGCCCGAGTCCATCAGTTGGCCGCGGTCGCGCTCGGTCGAGCGATGACGCTCGGCAAGCACAGCAAGTAAGCCGCGCGCACGTCCGCGCAATTGCTCGATGCGAACCAACTCGTCGTTTACACCGCTGTCGCCGCGCGCACTCAGTTGTGCTTCTGCCGCCATCACCGTGGTGTCCAGCGCCGACAACTTGGCGCGCAAGCCGCGCTCGGCTTCTTCGCCAGCCAGCTTGTCGGTTGCAAGGTTCTTCAGGCGCGACGTGAAGCCCTGAATTTCGCGACCAGCCAAGAACATTTGCAACGAACGCATCTCGGTAATCAATGCACCGTGACGACGCGCGGCATCGGCCTGTCGTTCTAGCGGCCGCAAGTTGCGTCGCACTTCGCGCAGCAAGTCTTGCGCGCGCATCAAGTTGCCTTCGGTTGCCTCAAGGCGGCGTTCTGCTTTTTCTTTTCGCTTGCGGTGCTTCAACACACCCGCTGCTTCTTCAATAATTCCGCGTCGATCTTCTGGGCGCGCATTCAACACCGCGTCAATTTGGCCCTGGCTGATGATCACGTGTTGCTGGCGGCCAACGCCTGCATCCGACAACAGTTCTTGCACGTCGAGCAAACGACACTCCACGCCATTGATTGCATATTCGCTTTCGCCGCTGCGGAACAAAATGCGGCTGACGGTTACTTCCGTAAATTCGATCGGCAACAAACCGGCCGAGTTGTCGATGGTCAGCATTACTTCCGCGCGGCCAAGTGCCGGGCGCTTCGCCGTGCCCGCGAAAATAACGTCGTCCATCTTTTGGCTGCGCACCGAACTTGGTGCCTGGGCGCCAAGCACCCACGCAATGGCATCCACCACGTTGGATTTGCCCGAACCGTTTGGCCCCACCACAACGGTGACACCTGGTTCGAGCTCCATCACCGTGGTATCTGCAAAGGACTTGAAGCCCTTGAGGGTTAGCGATTTAAGGAACACGTCAATCGGCGAGAATACTTGAAAATACGCCTCCCCAAGGCATTTGAAACTGGCCTAGCGCTGGCAAACGGGGCAATAACAGGTGGTGCGTCCAGCAATAATCGTGCGAGAAATCCGTGCCTTTTTGCAGGTGAGACATTGCAGGCCTGCCCGCCCATACACCCGGTGCTCCAACTGAAACCAGCCGGTATCGCCCTCGATGTCTACATATTGCGTGTCTTCAAGCGTGCTGCCCCCAGCCTCGATGGCCTTATTCAGCACATGCGTGATTGCCTCGCACAACCGCGTGCATGTGGCAAGAGTCAATACGCCGGGAATGCGTCGCGGGCCGAGGCGCGCACGGTGCAAAATCTCGTCGGCATAAATGTTGCCAATGCCCGCAACAACATGTTGGTCGAGCAACGTTGCTTTCAGGCTTCCCCGCTTGCCTTTCAATCGCTCGCGAAGTATTTGCGGCGTCAGCTCGTCCTCAATCGGGTCGATACCAAGCTTGGCAAGTTCGGGCATTTGTGTCGCGGCCTGCTGCGGGTCGAACACCACCACTTCGCCAAACGTTCGGGGGTCGACAAACCACATCTCGCTTGCCGGCCCGTTGTCGTCTGCATCCAAATGCATCACCACGTGCGTGTGCGGCGGGCGTGTTGCACCTGCCTCCGCCACCAACACTCGCCCACTCATGCGCAAATGAATCATCATCTGCTCGCCCGAGTCGAGCGAACACAACAAATACTTTCCGCGCCTTCCAACATGCGTGATGCGCACACCCGACAAGCCGTCGATCAGCGCTTCCTTGCTGGTGCGTCGCACCGTTCGTTCGCGGCCAACTTCAACACGGCCAATGCGCTTGCCAACAACGTGGCGAGCAATGCCTCGCCGAACCGTTTCTACTTCCGGCAACTCGGGCATTGGCTATTGCAGCTGTTGGCTGTATTCGCGTTGCAACGTGTCGCACGCAATTTCGGCAGCGATTTGCTCTGCTGCTTTTTTGGAACGGCCCTCGCCGCTGCCCAGTTCGCGCTCGCCAATAATGACGGTTGCATAAAACATCTTCTCGTGGTCGGGGCCTTCGTCAACGACTCGGTAGTGCACGTGTTGGTCTAACAACCTGGAAGCAAGCTCTTGCAACCGTGTCTTTGCATCCAACCGATCAAGCCCGCCAACCGCATCTGCAATGCGCGGCGCCATCAACGCACTGACAACACTGTGCGCAACGGTTGGGCCTGCATCCAAATACACGGCACCAATGACGGCCTCAAATGCATCCGACAAAATCGATGTCTTTTCATTGCCACCAGCAGCGGCCTCGCCCTTGCCCAACATGATGCACGAACCAATATCCAAATCAACGGCCATCTCGGCAAGCGCAATGGCATTCACCACGCTCTTGCGCAAGTCGGTCAGTTTTCCTTCTGGCAAGTTGCTGTGTTGCGTGTACACAATGTCGGCAACTACCCAACCAACAATTGCGTCACCCAAAAACTCCAGCCGCTCGTTGGACTCGAACCCATCGTGTTCCGAAATCCATGAACGATGGCGCATGGCAGTTGCCAACAACGCTTCGTCGGCAAACGTGTGCCCCACTCGGCGGGCAAGTGCCTGCAGCGGTTGCGTCATTGGGTGCTCAGCGCCTCGGATATCAACGAGACCATGTTGCAATCCACCATGTCCTTGGCCACTTTGATGCCATTCAACATTGCGCGCGCACTAGACGAACCGTGCGAAATGATGCACACGCCGTCGACACCCAACAAGATTGCGCCGCCAGTGGAGTCGGGGTCGAACTTTGCATACAAGTTCAAAAGAGCCGGCATCAACGCCTCGGTGTGTTCCTTGTATTGCGGCTCGCCAATGGAGGCAAACAGTTCTTTCACAATCATGCGCATGGTGCCTTCAAGTGTTTTCAGCGCAACGTTGCCCGTGAAACCATCGGTAACCACCACGTCGACATCGGGCGTCATGATGTCGCGGCCTTCCACGTTGCCAATGAAGTTGATGCCACTTGCAACACTCAGCAACTCGTACGTCTCTTTGCGCAACGTGTCGCCCTTGCCTGGCTCTTCACCAATCGACAACAAACCAACGCGTGGTTTTTCAATACCAAAACGTGCACGCGCATACACGGTGCCCATCAACGCAAACTGCGTCATCCATGCAGCCTCTACTTCGGCGTTTGCACCCGCATCCAACATCACTGTTGGCGTGCTGCCAGGCACCGGTATTGGTGTTGCAATTGCTGGGCGCTTCACACCTTTGATGCGGCCCATGCGCAACAACGCACTGGCCATGGTTGCGCCGGTGTTGCCGGCAGAAATCA
>CAZNBF010000061.1:0-7065 GCA_964571325.1 uncultured Acidimicrobium sp. | reverse complement strand
CGTCGGCTTGGTTCCGAACTTCACACCACAATGGTGCGTGGTGGCATTGCTTTGTACGGCATTGCATCAGACGCCGCGAGCGATTCGTTTGGCGAGCCAACATCTGTTGGTTTGCAGCCAGTTTTGTCACTGAAGGCACGTGTCTCGCACGTTCAATGGCTAGATGCGGGCGAGGCTGTTTCGTATGGTTTGCGACGCCCGCTTTCGAAACGCACGTGCATTGCAACATTGCCGCTTGGTTATGCCGATGGTGTTACTCGGGGTTTGTGGAACAGCGGCTACGTACTTATTGGCGGCAAGAGGCGCCCGTTTGCTGGCGTCATCACCATGGATCAGGTAATGGTCGACTGCGGTGACGACACCATCTCTATCGGCGACGAGGCGGTGCTCATTGGTCAACAAGGCCAAGAGGCAATCAGCGCCAACGACTGGGCTGCACTACTTGGCACCATTGGCTACGAAGTTGTGTGTGGCGTGAGCGCACGAGTTCCTCGCAACTATCTGCAATAACTCAATAGGCTGAAAGCCTTCTTCGTAGTGCACTTCTCATGCTTGCTTTAACTGCCTCCAACCCGCTTGACACCGAGCGCATCGCACAACGCATTGCCGCGCTCGTGCGTTCGGGCGACTTGATCACACTCGTTGGCGAAATGGGAGCAGGTAAGACATACTTCGCGCAGTGTTTTGGCCGAGCCCTTGGCGTGACCGAACCGATTACGTCGCCTACGTTCAACTTGCTGCACACTTACGAGGGCGGCCGCCTGCCCATGCATCACGCCGATCTCTACCGGCTCGAGCGAACGGGCGAAATTGCCGATCTTGGAATAACCGAGTTGCTTGGCGCCGGCGGTGTTGCGCTTGTGGAATGGGGCGACGTGGCGGGCGACGCGTTGGGCAGTGGACTCAGTGTCCATTTGCAGACGAGCGAAGAGGTTGCCCCCGATGCACGACACATCGACATTGGTTGGATGGGCATGTCGTGGGAGACGCGTTGGGAAAAATTGCGTAGTTCTTTATCCGAGTGGTCGCGCGCATGATCATTCTTGCCATCGATACCGCTACCGATGCGGTGAGTGTTGCGCTGCACGACGGCGATGGTGTTGTTGCAACGAGTGAAAGCCGAAGCGAACGTCAACACGCTGAGCTGCTCACCCCAATGATCGATTTCGTTTGCAAACAAGCAAACCTCACATTGCAAGATGTTGGTGCAGTGGCTGTTGACGTAGGCCCAGGTTTGTTTACGGGAATGCGGGTTGGCATTGCTTCGGCGCAGGCAATAGCGCACGTGCTCGAGCTGCCGATGGCCGCCATTACCAGCCTGGACGCACTGTCTGCCGAGGTGCCGTCGACACTCGATGTGGTTGCGTCGGTAATCGATGCCCGTCGCGGCGAGGTGTATTGGTCGTTATATCGCCGAGTAGATGGCGTGTTGCGCCAGGTTGCCGCCCCTCAGGTTGGTTCGGTTGAACAGTGCGCAGTCGAGATCATCGACCGCGGTCAGTCGACAACACTGGTGGGCACTGGCGCTTTGCAGTACCAAGACGAATTTGATCAACGGCTTTCAACGGTGCTCCCCGAAGTGGAATTTGCCGACGAAAAATTCTCCATGCCATCTGCAACCACCATTGCCACGCTTGCGCACGAGTTGGCTTTGCGCGACATGCTGGTGGACGTGGACGCAATTGTGCCGCTGTATCTCCGAGCACCAGATGCCGAAATCAATTGGGCAACGAGGAGCGCGTCATGAGCATTCTCGATCGGCTCATTCGACGCGAAGAGCCGCAGCCAACTAACCCCGTTCTCGAAGTGTCGATGCTTGCGCGAAAGCACATTCGCGACATCATGCCAATTGAAGAAGCGGTGTACCCGAAGCCGTGGACGGCAAAAGTGTTTTCTGAAGAAATCGACATGATGATGCGCGGCCGCCGACACTACGTAGTTGCTCACATTGGCCGTGACCTGGTTGGTTACTGCGGCTTGCTGTTTGCCGAACAAGACGCCCACATCACCAACATTGCCGTGCACCCCAAGTGGCAAAAGCGGGGCATTGCAACCGAGTTGATGCTGGAGTTGGCGTATGAGGCGCGCGAACGGAAGTGCGAAGCGCTCACCCTTGAGGTTCGTCACACCAACAAAGCCGCGCAAGAGCTGTACCGACGCTTTGGTTTCGCACCTGCAGGCATTCGCAGGAAGTATTACGAAAACACCGACGACGCAATTGTGATGTGGTGCCAAGACATCCAGACCGACGAATACCGTCGGCGCCTTGAAGCAATAACGGATACCCGACCATGATCCACGTCGACGAATCAACCGTCGTACTTGGCATCGAAACAAGTTGCGACGAAACGGCCGCTGCGGTGGTGATGGGCGGCAACGATGTGTTGTCCTCGGTGGTTGCCACGCAAATAGAACAACACGCCCGATTTGGTGGGGTCGTGCCAGAAATTGCCAGCCGTGCACACGTGGAGGCAATGACGCCCGTTGTGCGCAAGGCAATGTCGGATGCCGGCGTTGCGTTCGAACGCATCGATGCAGTTGCTGCAACTGTTGGGCCTGGCCTTGTTGGCGCGCTGCTGGTTGGTGTTGCTGCCGCAAAGTCGATCGCACTTGTGCTCGATAAACCATTCGTAGGTGTCAATCATTTGGAGGCGCATCTGTATGCGGCGCTCTTGGACGACCCGCTGGTGGAGTTTCCGATGTTGGTGGTGTTGGTGTCGGGCGGCAACACATTGTTCGTCAACATGGTTTCGCACGGCGAATACACCATTGTTGGCCAGACCATCGACGACGCGGCCGGCGAAGCGTTCGACAAAGTTGCTCGCTTTCTCGACCTCGGTCATCCGGGTGGCCCGGCAATCGATCGCATTGCGCGCGAGGGCAATGCAGCAGCGATTGATTTTCCGCGCGCCATGTTGCACGACGGGTTCGATGTTTCGTTCAGCGGTCTCAAAACAAGCGTGGTTAATTACGTTCGTAAAAATCCTTCGGTTGCCACGGCCGACGTCGCGGCGTCGTTTCAAACTGCAGTGGTGGATGTTTTGGTGGCAAAGGCAACCAAAGCTGCCCGCCACATTGGCGCAAAAACGATCGCGCTTGGTGGCGGTGTTGCGGCAAACACGTTGTTGCGAACACAGATGAGCGCCGCATGCACAACCGCGGGTTGGCGCCTGGTGCTGCCCAGCATGGCTATGTGCACAGACAACGCGGCAATGATTGCCTCGGCCGGTTGGTACCGTTTGCGCAGCAGTGGAAGCACATCGCTCGGTGCGGGCGCGCTGCCAAACCTCAAACTCACAGACACGGCCAACTAAATGACGTCACCAACAACTTCACTGAAACCGCTGCAACTGGGCGAGCACAGCGTGTGGCCGCCAGTGGTGTTGGCGCCAATGGCCGGTGTAACCAATGCGCCATTTCGCAGCCTGTGCCGCAAGTTTGGGCCAGGGCTTGTGTATGTCAACGAAATGATCATGGCCACGGGCCTAGTACACGGAAACAAAAAGACCGACACGATGATGAAGTTTGGTGCCGACGAAACATTTCGTTCGCTGCAGCTGTACGGAAGCGACCCAGCAATGCTCACTCGGGCTATCGAAAAATTGGGACGAGCCAACGCCGTCGACCACATCGACCTCAACTTTGGTTGCCCCGCACCAAAAGTGACGCGGCGCGGTGGCGGCGCTGCGGTTCCAGTAAAGCGTCAACTACTTCGCGCCATCGTTACTGCAGCTGTGAAAGCCGGCGAGCCATTCGGCATTCCAATCACGTGCAAATTCAGAATGGGTATTAACGAAGAAGTCATTACCTATGTCGAAACCGGACAGATCTGCGAAGAGTCGGGCGCAGCAGCAATTGCATTGCATGCGCGCACTGCTCAGCAGCACTATGCACCCAGCGCACGCTGGGAAGCAATCGCCGAGTTGAAGCAAGCAGTGCACACCATTCCTGTATTGGGCAACGGCGACATTTGGGAAGCGGCCGACGCCTTGCGCATGGTGGAACAAACGCAGTGTGACGGCGTGGTGATTGGCCGAGGTTGCTTAGGGCGCCCATGGCTTTTTCGCGACTTGATCGATGCATTTAGCGGCAAACCAATTTCGGCCACACCAACACTTGGTGAAGTGCTGCCAGTGATGGTGGAGCACGCCGAAGCATTGATGGATCACCTGCAAGACGAACGCGGCATTCGCGACTTTCGCAAGCACACCGGTTGGTATTTAACGGGCTATCCCGTTGGCGGCGAAGTGCGTCGTAAGTTCAGCGAAATTAGTTCGCTCGACGACTTGCGTCGGCTTGCCGACAGCCTCGACCCAAGCATCGTGATTGTGGAAGGCGGCGAACGAATTGCGCGCGGTCACACCAACGGGCCAATCAAGGTTGCGCTGCCCGACGGCTATTTGGATGATCGCGACGACATGACCATTCCTAACGATGGTGATGTGATGGCGCTCAGCGGTGGCTGATGGAGCCGCACGCGTTACCAAAGATTGTTCTCGCATCGGGCTCGCCTCGTCGAGTTGATTTACTCACGCAGTATCTCGACGACATTTTTGGCGAAGCGGTTGTTGCGTTTGTTATTGATCCAGCCGATCTAGACGAGACACCGTTGCAGGGCGAAACCCCGCTTGCGCACGTGCAGCGACTTGCAAACGCAAAAGCGCAAATGGTTGCTCAGCGCCACGTAGGCGCAGACACCGTGGTGATTGCTGGCGACACCACCGTCGATGTTGCCGGCGCAATTTTTGGCAAACCTGCTGACGACGCCGAAGCGCGTTCGATGTTGCAGCAACTGTCTGGGCGCACGCACCACGTGCACACGGCACTTGCCGTTATCCGCGGCGAACGCATGGCCCACGTGGTCGACTCGGCCGCCGTAACCATGACCCACATCACCGAGGAACAGTTGAATTGGTACCTGGCCACGGGCGAGCACGCCGATAAGGCCGGCGCCTACGCCCTCCAAGGGCAGGGCGGGGCCCTGGTCGAGAAGGTGGTTGGCAGCCTGACCACGGTCATTGGGCTGCCCCTAGACGCTCTTGCCGAGGCCCTTTCGGCCTGCGGCTGCGGTTGGAAAATCGGGCAGTAAGCCCGTATCATTAGCACTCGCACCTATCGAGTGCTAAAGCAAAATAAGCCAGAACAACCGCGTGGTTCCGCAAGAATCACGCCTCACGGAGGACCTCACCATATGAACCTGAAGCCCCTAGACGACCGCATCGTTGTCAAGCCAAGCGAAGCCGAGATGCAAACAGCATCTGGTTTGGTTATCCCAGACACTGCTCAAGAGAAGCCACAGCAGGGCACCGTTCTTGCAGTTGGCCCAGGCCGCTGGAGTGACGACGAAGGCAAGCACTTCGCGCTCGACGTAAAAGTTGGCGACACCGTTTTGTACAGCAAGTACGGCGGCACCGAAATTTCGCACGGTGGAGACGATCTCTTGATCCTCACCAGCCGCGACGTTCTCGCAATCGTTACTAAATAACCCCCTTCGAACACACAAAGGAACTATTTCATGGCCAAGCAATTGAAATTCAATGAAGAAGCGCGCCGCGCACTCGAAGCCGGCGTCAACAAACTTGCCGACGCTGTCAAAGTCACGTTGGGACCAAAAGGTCGCAACGTTGTCCTCGACAAGAAGTTCGGCGCTCCAACCATCACCAACGACGGTGTATCTATTGCCAAAGAAGTCGAACTCGAAGATCCATTCGAGAACATGGGCGCGCAGCTTGTAAAAGAAGTTGCCACCAAGACAAACGACGTCGCAGGTGACGGAACCACCACCGCAACTGTGCTCGCACAGGCAATGGTGCAACACGGCATGCGCAACGTTGCTGCCGGCGCAAACCCAATGGGTTTGAAGCGTGGCATCGAAAAGGCTGTTGCAGCCGCTGTCGAGTCCATCAAGAGCCAGGCCAAAGAAGTTGACGACAAGGGCGACATCGCCAGCGTTGCAACTATCTCGGCCGCAGACGCATCCATCGGCAAAGTTATTGCTGATGCGATCGACAAGGTTGGCAAAGACGGCGTTGTAACCGTCGAAGAGAGCAACACATTTGGTACCGAGCTCGAGTTCACCGAGGGTATGCAGTTCGACAAGGGTTACTTGTCGCCATACTTCGTCACCGACGCCGACCGCCAAGAGGCTGTTCTTGAAGAGCCGTACATCTTGTTCAACTCGGGCAAAATCGCAACAGTTCAGTCGATGTTGCCAGTTCTTGAAGGCGTGATGAAGACGGGTCGTCCGTTGTTGATCATCGCCGAAGACGTAGAAGGCGAAGCACTCGCAACTCTCGTCGTCAACAAGATCCGCGGCACCTTCAACTCCACTGCAGTCAAGGCCCCAGGCTTTGGCGATCGTCGCAAGGCAATGTTGCAAGACATGGCAGTGCTCACCGGTGGCCAGGTCATCAGCGAGGAAGTTGGTCTCAAGCTCGAGAACGTCAGCCTCGATCTGTTGGGCCGTGCCAAGCGCGTGATCATCACCAAGGACAACACCACCATCGTGGACGGCGCAGGCGCAAAGGACGAAGTGTCCGGTCGCATTAGCCAGATCAAAGCCGAAATCGATAACACCGATTCCGACTGGGACCGCGAAAAACTGCAAGAGCGTCTCGCCAAGTTGGCAGGCGGCGTTGCAGTGATCAAGGTGGGTGCAGCAACCGAAGTGGAGCTCAAGGAAAAGAAGCACCGCATCGAGGACGCAGTGTCCGCAACTCGTGCAGCAATCGAAGAAGGCGTGGTTGCCGGTGGTGGCACTGCACTCATCCGCACACGTCCAGCAGTGTTGAAGGTTGTCGAATCGCTGAAGGGCGACGAAGCAACTGGAGCACGCAGCGTGTACGACTCGCTCACCGCTCCTGCTCGTCACATTGCTGACAACGCAGGCATGGAAGGCGCAGTTGCCATCCAGCGTGTCGAGACCGAGAAGGGCTCTGTTGGCCTCAACGCAGCAACTGGCGAATATGTCGACCTCGTGAAGGCCGGCATCATCGACCCAGCCAAAGTGACTCGCGCAGCGTTGCAAAACGCAGCGTCGATCGCAGCGTTGGTTATCACCACCGA
>CAZNBF010000060.1:5597-7083 GCA_964571325.1 uncultured Acidimicrobium sp. | reverse complement strand
AGCTAAAGACGCTTGATGTTCTTCACGTGAAGGCATTCATGGTTGCGCCTTCGCGCTATAAAGCTGTTGGCTTACAAACGAGTGGCGAGGCCTGACGCGCGTCGAATTGGTCGTTCGATAGCCGACTGAATTGTGGAGCGAGTTCCGACAATTGTCAGTTTCCCGATTGCCCGAGTGACACCGGTGTACAACAACTCTCTTGTAAGAATTCGGCTGTTATTTTCGGGTAGAACTACCACTGCGTGCACATACTCCGAACCCTGACTCTTATGAATGGTAAGTGCGTGCACGGTGGAGACGTCTTCAAGACGTGATGTAGGAATGGTGTTGTATTGCCCAGACTGCCCGAATACTGCATGTACACGATCGCCGGATTTGGCACCCAACACCACCCCAACGTCGCCATTGGAAAGGTTGAGCGCAGGGTTGTTTCGACTAACCATTACAGGCCTACCGGCGTACCACGTAGTTGCTGCCTTCGAGCCCAACAGCCCATTGATGCGATCGTTCCAACCAAACACACCCATTTCGCCACCGCGATGGGCGCACAAAACTTGCAGCATTCGCTGTTTTTCTAATACTTCTGCAGCATCAACATTTACTGCGCTCTCACACAGCCCAAGCGCGTGCTGATATACCTCGTCAATAAGCATCTGCAGTTGATCCGGATTCTTTGGATCAACCCAACGCAGATCGGTGTTGTTCGCTTCCAAGACATTGAATGCCGACGAGGTGTCGCCGTTGCGGACTGCGGTGGCAAGCGCGGCAATGCTCGAATCGGCGGCAAAACGATGCTGCGTTTGAAGAACCTTGATGCGCGACGCAAGCAACGATTGTGGATTGTTGGCGCTTGCGGCAATGTCGGCCAACACAGAGCCGGACTCCACGCTTGCAAGTTGATCCGGGTCGCCCACAAGCAACAACTCGGTTGTTGGCGCAAGCGCCTCGAGCAGCTGAAACATGTCAGAGCTAGAAAGCATTGAAGCCTCGTCGATAACAACCAAGTCGTAAGGCAATGGGTTGTGTGCACCGAAGGTAAACCTTGGCGTGCGGTTTGGTGCATATCCCAAAAGCGAATGAATGGTTCGTGCTGCAACCGCTGTTACTGCCGCAACTACTTCTGGCGAAGCATTTTGGTCTTTGCAACGGGCATGCAGCACTTCGGTCATCCGAGTGGCGGCTTTGCCCGTTGGCGCAGCCAGTGCAAGGCGAGGCATGACACCACCCTGCTCGAAGCGCTCGATAAGGCGACGTGCTACTTCAGTGGTTTTTCCAGTGCCCGGGCCACCAAGCAACACATTTATATTGCTTGCCGAATTGCGCGTGAGCACAGCTGCAATTGACTGCTCTTGTGAAAACGAGCGGCCGAGATACAGGCGTTGTCCATCGAGAATGAATGCTTTTCTCTCGCTGGCCGCTCCAACAAGCAATGGAACGCTTGCTAATGCATCAAGCCAAGGGGTAGATGACACCGGGAAATATTGAT
>CAZNBF010000060.1:0-5497 GCA_964571325.1 uncultured Acidimicrobium sp. | reverse complement strand
GTTCCGTACAACAATGCCTGCAGCGGGTAATGGTGATGCGCCATTGCGTCCACCAAACGATTTGGTGCATACGCCTCTATCGGGTTTGCCATGTCGTTCGTGTGCAATTTATTGCTCTTGTAGTCGGAAATAATCAGGCGTGGCTCAGTGGCCGAGCCGCCGGGGATGCGAAGCAGAGCATCAATCGAACCATTGAGCAATCCACCGAGCGGAATGTTGAACGACTGATGGCTCAGTTCGTCGGCATACGGGCGTAGTGCGTCGGTTTTGTCCAACATTGATGCAAGCACTTTGCCAATGTCGCTGGCAAGGACACCCTTGCCAAGAGACGCAAGCGCCATATCGAAATTCATTTCTGCAAGGCGATCCTTCTTGTTTATTGACGCGTAGGAAACATCGCCGAATGGGCCACCAAACGGTGTCAACATCGATTGCACAATCATTTTGGTTAATGCGTTGTGGTGATTGCGCAACAACGCAGAATTTGCATGTTTCTGCACCGCCGCATGCACCTCGTCTTCAAGTGGGTTGTCGGTGTCGATCGCTTCAAATATTTCGTGAATGATGCTGCCGACTGCAGTGCCGGCAGGAATTGCAGCAATCTCTACCCGCTCGATGCGTTCCGGGGTTGGTGCCTCGTCAAAGCCCTGCCCCACCGGTGCAAAGTGGTTGACAGTTGTTGCTGCCCTGGCGGCTGTAATGCCGCTGAACGAAGTGCGTCGATATGTCTGGCGAACTTCGGGCATTGAAGCCAACTGCGGTTCATCGTTGGAGACGGTTGTTACAGGCTGTTCGAACTGGGCGAGGTTGGGCAATCCAGTGCCAATCCGCATCGTGGGCTTAACCGCCATCAATGCGGTGAGCAGGTTGTCGGTGTCTGGCACTAACACCGAAAGATGATGCTTGGCCCGTGTGACGGCCACATAAATAAGCCTGCTTGTTTCTTCGTCTGCGGCTTCCTGCACTGCCTCGGTGGACGAATCGGATGTGCAGCCAAGCGCATACCCAACATCGATTACGCGCCTGTCGCCCCTGTAATACACGGCGGGCCGCGAAGTGCCGCGGGCCTCTTGGGACTTCCACAAGTCGGCAACCACAACACAAGGGAACTCCAGACCTTTTGCACTGTGAATGGTCATGATTTTTACTGCGTCACTATCGCTTTCAACGCGGCGGCTTACGAGCTCGCTCTTTTCGTCGGTGTTGAGGAGCTGAACGAATGCATCTAGGGCCTGTTGGGGCGAACAACCCTGCCCGTTGCCCTGTTCATGCAGCACCTCCATCACATGCGCGAAATCGGTGATGTTTCGCTCGCCTTGCGTGCCGCGAGAAAGGTTTGACATCAACAAGTCGTCCGATGTAATCGCGGCGGCGCATGCAGCAATACCGCTGCTTTGCAAAATGTTTGACAGTTCGCTCACCCGATCCTGCACAAGCAACATTGCTTCTTCGGTGAGCAGCCCAGCATTTCGCAGTGAATAACCAAACAGCGCAGTGCTTGCGACGCGTCGAATGCGGCCGATGCTTGAAACACGCACCATTGCTTCGAGCAATACCTGAATATCTGCCGCAGCAGCGCTACGCATCACACTTTCGGTGCCATTGCTTACGGCCTTAATGCCAATACTGGTTAAGTGTCGTTCAACATCTCTGCCAACGGCAGTGGTACGTACCAACACACAAATATCCGAAAGCCTGATTTCCCGTGGGTTGCCTGGGTTCAGTTTTGCTGTGGTTAACAACTCGAGCACTTTTTGCGCTGCAGGCCTTGCCAGCTGGCCCTGATTAGTGATGTCACCAACATTGATGAACTCCACTGGCGGCGTACCAACAATTTGCGAAGTCTCGTGCCTTTCGCTTGCCGATACCTGAATGTATGAAATAGTTGGCCCAAAGCTTGCATCTAGAAATGTGGTGTTCAACGCTTCCAAGATTGGCTTGTCGGAACGATGATTTGTCGTGAGCGTACGCCTAGTGGCCTGCTGCGAGAAGCGAACGTAAGCGCGCACATCTGCGCCACGGAAGCCATAAATTGCCTGTTTCGGATCGCCGACTGCGACAAGTGCCCGACGGTCGTTCTCGGGGAAAAGTGCACGGAAGAACTTCCATTGCAATGTGTCGGTGTCTTGAGCTTCATCAACAATTGCCAGCGAATACCGCGAACGAAGCTCTTGCAGCAGTGAATCCTGCGAAGGGTCTGTCACTACTTCGTGTGCGCGTCGAAGCAAATCGTTGTAGCTGGGGTGTGTACTCATGGCCGCATGCACACGCTGCACACAGTTGCGCAGCATTTCCACCAGGTCGTCCAGTTGTTGCGAAAGCTGTTTGTCGAGCGAGTCGTCGTACCACGGCTCGACATACGGGTCGCCAAGCATTTGCGCCACCAACTCGGCTATTGGCCCTTCATCCCACACGCGGCCAGCCAGTGCCTCGACGACCACTTGGTCGTTTACGGCTTCGGCAATGATTCGTTTAGTGATGTCGTCATCGCCATCGGAGACAATCTCGATGCCAGCAGTTTTGAGCACTTTTGTACAAACGCTGTGAATTGTTGAAATGGTTGATTGATCAAATTCGACTGCAGCACGTTCAAGACGCTTGATGAAACTTGGCACCTGTTCGGTTTGTGCTGCAAGGTGAAGAGCCAACAAGTCGTTGGCATCAACTTCTCCCGTGCGCAGTTGATTGGCCGTGTCCACCAACCTTGCACGAACTCGATCACGCAACTCTGCTGCGGCATTGCGAGTGAAAGTGGTGATGAGAATGTCGCCAATTCGCAAGTCTTCGCGTGTGGCTAATTCTCTAGCAACCAATGCGGCGACCGAGTATGTCTTACCCGTGCCAGCACTTGCCTCGACGACAAGCCCATTGACAATCGGATCGGAAATCAGGTTGAGGTCAGTTGTCATCATGCAACCTCGTAGCCCTTCTTGGAGCTGCCCAAATACGCAATCGATAACTGCTGATCGAACTGTGCTCGGAACATCAGTTCGGGCGCACCTGCTGCAAACACATCATCAAAGGATGGACTGATGCCGTACACCACCTGCTCTAGCGACCAGCCGTAACTACGACCATGAACGAATGAGTTAAACGAATCTTTAGCTTTAGACCGATCTATTAGCGCCTCACTTGCAGCCTTATCGAAGGAACCGCACGGGGTGAGTAACGCTGTTGCCACCAAGTCGCACAGCTTGCTTAGTCGGGCTATTGCCACTTCTTGATCTATGGCGGGCGAAAGCCTGATTGTTCGAATACTTGCAACGGGCGCTGGTTCGCCTTTCTTGGTCACACTTCCTGGCGACCAAGCGTTATGGCGTGAAACCACCACGATGGATTCGACGTTCAGCCCTGCCGCAACAGCAACCAACAGATGAAGAGCCGCGGTCTTTTTCACCCTGTCGAAATCGCTTTCGGTAGATCGCATCACGATCTGATTTGTCTCTAGATGCACATTGTCCAGTCGGCCAACAACCAGCCTGGCGCCTGCAGAAATACGGATGTCGTGAGATCCGCCGCCAGAAAGCGAAATGCCTTGGGCGGCTGCCTCGCGAACCATTCCGGTAGCCAGCAGAACAAGTTCGTTAGCGGCAAGCGCTCCAAACTCTCCAACGGGCAATATGCCGCTTTCATGCAATGCTTCCTGCCATTGCGTGATGTCGTTTTCATCAAGCAATTCTTCAAGCGCTTCTGCACTTAACTGACGGTGTTGCTGCTTGGTAAGTGTCAGTGGGAACTGCGCAGGCACTGCCACTTCGTTGTCGCGCCACGTATTGATGTCCAGTGTGTCCCGCACAAATAGCCGCAGTGGGTCGATCACCAATTGCTCTATTTGGCCAAGTTCAACGATGTCCAAGTCGGCAACAACACCGCCCACGCTCGACACCGGTTTGCTTGGTGCACCAATTGCAAGCGCCGACTTGAGTGCGCCCGGGTCGTGACTCCATGCAGAGTTTGCGACGATTGCCCCATAGGCAAAGTTGGTTGGGCTCATTGCGTGTCGCGGGTGCGCTATCTCAATGGACGAGAGATGTGTTTCCGAATCCTTTGTGGCGCCGTGACGCATCGCAAAATCCACAAACTCGGCAAGCGGGGTTGCCAAAGGAAGCATCGTGTTGTTCCTGATGCTGGTTGCCGTGCACGAAACAATGAACCGATCGCTTGCCGAGAGCATCGCATCGAGAAAGCTTCGCCGAATCTCCAGCCTCGAGTCGCTATCGCCCAATAGGCGCTGGCGTTCGACAAGATCGTCGCCTTCGGCTTCCGACCCACCAAGTGCGGTGTCATCAAAGCCCAATACGCACACCACTCGATAAGGCACACCTCGCAGCGGCACCATTGAGGTAGCGGTTATGGCTCCGGTTCTCAAGGGTTGACGGCCTGCAGCCGATGACAAGATGTCGGTGACCAACACCTTTACATCGTTAAACGGAACTGGTGTCTCATTCGCAGCCGCGCGCAACGTATCAATTTGCTGGAATGGAATAGCAAGTTCGTCACTGTCTTCCCCGCACAGTTGGATAAGGGCGGTTTCCAACATGTCGCACCAAGTGCCTACCGAATGATTGCTTGTTGAAGCCCCATCAAGTTGCAGCACGGTGTTAAAGATCGAGATCAGCGCAGCGATGTTGTCGACGTCGGCCAAGTCCACATCGGCCAGTGGCACTACTCCACCCAATTCAGATTTTGCAGAGGCATCGGGAAGTACGGCCCCAAGAATCATTCGCTCCAGGCCCAACTTCCAGCTATGTGCCTCGATAGCGCCCGCATGCAAACCATTACGTATTCGCTGTTGAGAGTCAAGCCCCCAACGAATATTGGTGCGCTCGATGTAGCGCTCCCATACTTCAACTGTTTCTGAGTTCAGTCTGAGGTGTTCAAGCACCAAGGGCGAAGTGGCCACAGTCATCATGTCGTCAACCGAACATCGTGAACCGATTAGGTGTAGCAAGTCTGCAAGCAACTCTGCACCCGCGCTCACTTCACGAATTCCACGGTCGGCCACCACTAATGGCAACTGCACCCCATTAATAGATCGAGCGAATGTGGCCTGCAAGTGTGGCGCAGCCGCCGCGATGTCGGGGCACAGCACCACCACTTCATGTGGTTGCAAATCGGTTAATTCGTTAAACGCATGAAGAATTGCATCGTGCAACACTTCGGCCTGGCGTGCAATATTGTGACAGCGATGAATTGAGACAGAAACGTCGCTGGCTTCGTGTTTTTGATGCGGCGCGATCAATGTTGTGGTCACCGTTTGTTGCATCCGGTGCAGGAGATCGCTGCCATTCGAACCAACCAGAGGCGGCTGAGATGTAGGAACCAGCCCTTGTGAAGCCAACATTAATTGCGCATCGTGCGCGCCACGCAACCATGCGAATACCAATGGGTCAACATCATCCGGCAGATCTACATCTGTTCGCACAGGGACAAGGCCGGGCGTCTCGGACATCGAAGACAACCAGCGTTTTTGCAAAGGAGCAGATGGGTGCACCAA
>CAZNBF010000059.1:0-7089 GCA_964571325.1 uncultured Acidimicrobium sp. | reverse complement strand
ATGCAGACCATTCGGTAGTTAGAGGTTTCACCGGAATGCCGCCGCAAAGATACCAAGTGCGGTTAATCCGCAAAAGGTTAGGAAACCAGCGAATCTAAACATTTCTTTGCGCATTGCTTCCCTGAATTCAAACAGTTCTTCTTTAATCATTGTTTGCATCGTTTGAAATTGCGCATCAACTTTGTTGAAGCGTCTGTCGACGAGGGTGGCAAGAATGCGTAAGTCGTTGCGCGTTGCGGGTTCGTTTGGCCAATGCTCAAAGCTGTCGGCGAGGTTTTCTTCAGGTTCGTTTTCCATGGCACTTCCAGACATAAGAGTTTTCATATGGCACATGTGTGCGAGGAAGGCCGAAACCGACGTCTGAATTGTGACATACCCCGTGCTTTGTCTGTCAAGTACCAATCGTCAAAGCCTGTACAGGCTTGGCGGTTCTAGGCCAGCGAGAAACCAAGCACGCCCGACAACTCGGCAAGTGCTTGCTCGGCGCCTGCCACCTTGATGGTGAGCATGCCCATTGCTGCCGCCGGCTTCAGGTTGATTCCCAAGTCGTCTAGGAACACGCACTCGTCGGGTTGCACGTTTACCGTTTCACACGCAATCTCATAAAAGCGTGGTTCGGGTTTGCGCACGCCAACCTTGCTCGATTCGATTACGGCGTCGAAGCGTGCAAGCACGGCGCGCAGTTCGTCTTGCCGTTCGCGTTCGGCCGGGTCGGTTGCAACGGCTTGCTCGGTAAGCACGTTGTTGGTGAGGCACGCCAACACCAACCCCGACTGCTTGATCACATCTAGTGCTCGCACCATTTCGGGCCGGATCTCGCCATGCAGCAGCGCCAAAATGTCGGCGCCAGGAATGCGGTGTCCCAGGGCTTCGCTTTCCTCGGCAAACAACTGGTCAAATTGCGCAGGCGAGATGTCGGAGCGCTCCAATTTGGCCCACGCATTTTCGTGATGGTTCACGGTGTTGACAGAACGGATGAAATTGTGGGGGAGGCCATTGGCTGCCTCGTAGTGATTGAAGGCCTCAAAGGGGCTCGACAGAATGACCCCACCAAAATCAAAAAAGACAGCCCTAAGCACCCAATGAGCGTACGGGCTAAGGCATCACTCGGCGAGGGTCCACGGGCTGGTTGACTGTCCCCGTGCCAAAAAACGGTCCTAAGCATGTGGTGGTGGATGGGTCTAATTTGGCGACCGAGGGCCGAACCGCGCCCAGCCTCAAACAATTGAATGAGGCCGTCCTTTCGTACATGAACGAATTTCCCGACACCAAAGTGACGGTGGTGGTGGACGCAACGTTTGGTCATCGCATCGACAAGCGCGAAGTCACCGAATTTAATGAGGCAATCGACAACAACGAATTGGTTGCGCCACCCGCTGGCGCTGTTGGCCGCGGCGATGGGTTTGTGCTCACCATTGCCGCCAAAGTTGGCGCAAGCATCGTTTCCAACGACAGCTACCAAGAGTTTCAGCCGCAGTACCCATGGTTGTTCGACGCGGGCCGTCTCATCGGTGGCAAGCCCGTGCCGCATGTTGGTTGGGTATTTATCGAACGACTTCCCGTGCGCCCATCTATTGCCAAGTCGGCAAAGAAGGCAAGTCGTGAAGCAAGCCGACCAATGCCTGTTCCTAAAGCGCCACCACCGAACGCCAAGGTTGCACCAAAAACAAAACCTGTTGTTGCTGCACTGAAGCCTGCAGCACCAGCAACAAAATCGCAGACTGCGCCAAAGCCCGTGAAGCCCGTCGTTACATCCAACGAGTTAACGCCGTTCCTCGAATTTGTCGAGAAGCATCCGGTTGGCAGCAAAGTGAAAGGCACCGTCGACAGCTATTCGGCGCACGGTGTGTATGTTCGCGTGAATGACGTCATGTGTTACTTGCCGCTTCGCTTAATGGCCAACCCTGCACCTCGCAGCGCGCGCGAACACGTCAAGTTGGGGCAGAGCGTTTCGCTCGTTGTCTCCAGCTTCGTTGCCTCGCGCCGCAGCATCGATGTTGCCATCAGCGGCGTTTCGGCCCCCGAGAAAAAGGTCTCATCTTCGGCAGCGGGCAAAGCCAAGAAGAAAAAGAAGCGCCAGTCGGCCCTGCCCGCTCGCAAGGTGGCCGCGAAGAAGAAGTAGTTTGTTCAGGTGCTCGTTGCTACCTGGAATGTGAATTCGTTAAAGGCCCGCTTGCCCCGTGTGCAGGCCTGGCTAGAAGAAGCCCAACCCGACGTGTTGTGCATGCAGGAAACAAAGATGAAGCAAGAAGTGTTTCCCACCGAAGTGTTTGCCGAGATGGGTTACGAAAGCGCACACTTCGGCCAAGGGCAATGGAACGGCGTTGCCATCTTGTCCAAAGTTGGGCTTACCGACGTGGTGCAAAACTTTGCTGTGGGCGAACCCGACACCGACGCGCGCATCATCAGCGCAACATGCGGCGGCGCCAAAGTGGTGTGCGTGTATGTGCCCAACGGCCGCGAACTTGATCACGAGCACTATCAATACAAACTTCGCTGGATGAAGCAGTTGCGCCAACACGTAGACACCATTGCCACACCGTCCGACGACGTGATTGTCACGGGCGACTTCAACATCGCACCGCTCGACATCGACGTGTGGGATCCTGCAGCACTCGAGGGCTCCACCCACGTCAGTGAGCCCGAGCGAAACGTGCTTGCCGAGTTGCGCACATGGGGCCTCGTCGACATTTTCCGCGAGCAGCACCCAGAGCCAAAGCTGTATTCATGGTGGGACTATCGCGACGGCAGTTTCCACAAAGGCCACGGCATGCGCATCGACTATTTGCTGGTTTCAAAAACGGTTGCTCAACGCACCACCGAAACCACCATCGATCGCAACGCGCGCAAGGGCGAAAAGCCAAGCGATCACGCGCCAGTGTTACTGAGGTTCTAAGTGTCTGACGCGCAAAACGCCTTTCAGGGTTTTCATGTGCGCCAAGTGCCGATGACACCCGAAGAAGAAGAGAAGGCGGCCATCGCACAAACCATGCGCGAAGACATCGCGCAACTGGTGTCTGTCGAGTCGGTCAGTTTCCTCGATCGCAGCCCAATCATCGGCGCCATCAACCCACTTGCCGCGCCAATGCATGTCGAAACCATCACGGCCGACGACGGCAGTGCTGTTGTCGTTGGCACCGTCACCTTCACCAAACAATACGAAGGCGCACCAGCGTGCGTGCATGGCGGTTTCATCGCCGCATACTTCGACGAAGTGTTGGGTGTCGCGCAAAGCACGTCGGGCAACCCTGGCATGACCGTCAACCTCAGCATCAACTATCGCTCGCCAACGCCCATCAACAAGCCACTTGTTTTCAAGGGGTGGGTCACTTCGGTAGAGGGCCGCAAGATCTTCACGTCGGGCACGTTGCACGACGGCGACAGGCTGTGCGCCGAATGCACCGCCATCTTTGTTTCCATGCGCCCAGAGGTGTTCGAAAAAATGGTGAAGATGCGCGCCGAACAGGCGAAATAAACAGCGCTACGCAGCGCGATGCTTATCGATTATTGCAAGTAGCGCAGGCGCAACGCGCTTGGCGGTAAGTGGCCCAAAGATAACTGCCAAGTCGTCTACAGATGCAGGCTGCGATGCAACAAGTTGTGCCAACACTTCATCGGTACACACCTGGAATGGTTCTTGGTTGGTGGCGCGGCCCGTGTGTCGGCGCCAGGTGGTGAGGTCGTCCAGCAGGTTGGGTTGGTTGGAAGGCCGCGCTGCAAAGCGGGGCAGTTGTTGGTTGGCTTCGGTATTGGCGCTGAGCGGCATGCCATCAAGTAGCGGGCTCTTGCCCGCGTTGCGGTTGTTGCGCTTGTCGGCATACGTAATGAACAGCTGTTGCGCCGCACGCGTAAATGCCACGTAGGCCAAACGTATTTCTTCTTTACGTTGATCGTTAGTTGAAGCCGAACCATGGGGAAGCAAGCCAGTCTCGGCACCCGCAACAACAACGCAATCCCACTCGCGGCCTTTTGCTGCGTGAAACGTCAGTAAGTCGACACCATTTTTCGGCGTGTTGTACACGGCGTTGGCAACAACCCACGCGTTAAATGCGCGGCCGTCGATAATGCCGGGTTGGTCGAGGTGCACAAATTGGCGCACCATGTCGGCAACCACTCGTTCGGCTTCGTCGTCAGAATCACTCAGGGTGTCGGCGGCCCATGTGGCAAGCGAGTTGCGGCTTGTGCATTGCGCGGCCATGCCAATGGCTGCAGTCATCTCGGCCGACTGCCGCGTGCTGCCAATGGGTATGCCTGCCGCAGCAAGCGCTTTCGAAATGGCTGCAATCTGCACGTTGGTGCGCACCAAAACTGCGCACGATTGCCAGGGGTTGGCGCCCGCACTTGGCGCGTATTGCCACAACAACTTGGCAATGCCCTCGGCCTCATCTTCGGCGTCGTGAAAGCGCGCAACACGAACGGGCGGGCCGTCTTCGCGCACGGCTTTAATGTGCACGGGTTCGCCCGTTTGCAACGCGGTGTGCCGCGCAGCATTCACAATGTGCGGGGAAGAGCGGTAGTTGTTTGGCAGTTGCAGCACAGTCACTTGCGAAATGGTGTTGGGCAGGTTGTCGAACAACATGCGGTCGGCGCCGTTCCAACCATAAATGGCTTGCAGTGGGTCGCCCACTACAAACACGTCGGGGCGCCCGCCACGAATGGCATCGAACAACGCGTACTGCAGCGGGTTCATGTCTTGCGCTTCGTCCACAAACACGTGCTTGAAGCGCCAACGCACGGCCTCGGCATACACGCTGTCGGTGTTCATGTCGGCAACAACGCGCGCCAGCAAGTCGTCCAAGTCAACAACTTGTCGTTTCTTTTTCAGCGCCTCGTATTGCTTAAAGATCTCGGCAACTTCGCCAGCCGGTGCGGGCGGCGTGCGTTGCAATCGCTTTACTGCCGCCGCATAGTCGGTGTGGGGGATCATGCGCGCGTACGCCCAATCGATCTCCATCAAGATGTCGCGTGGTTTCGAAGCCAAGCGGTGCGAACCCGCTGCACTTGTTGCAAGCGCGGTGCGGTTGTGCACAATGTTGGGGATGGGCTGGCTTACGTCGGTAAGGCGCTGGCGCAACAACGCCAATGCCACCGCGTGAAACGTGCCAACAGTTGGCCCGCTGTTGCCACGATGCCCAACACCAAGCGTGCTTAACCTGCGCCGCATTTCGCCTGCGGCCTCGCGCGTGAAGGTAATGGCCAAAATGTTTTCGGGGCGCGCAGTGTCGGTTGCTACGCGGTATGCAATGCGGTGCGTCAGCACTCGCGTTTTGCCCGAGCCAGCACCAGCATGCACAACGGTTGCTGTTGGCGGGCACATCACGGCCTCGCGTTGTTCGGGGTCGAGCCCCCGCAGCAATTCGTTCACATCCACTCGCACGAGATTAGGCGGTGGGTGTTACACCCCGCACATTACGCTCGTCTCATGGGCTATACGCAGAAGTATTTCAATGAAGGCGAAATCATGGTCCTCGATCTCCACCCGCATTGGTGGACATTCGTCAAACCCACCTTCAAACTCATCGGCGCACTCGCCCTCGTGGTGGTCAGCAATCGCATCGCCACCGAAACCTCCAGCTCGTTTCTCACCACGCTCGAAACCGTCGCCGTCAACGCCTCGTTGGCACTTGTTGGCGTCACCTTCATCATGCTCTTGATACACGCATTGCAATGGAGCCGCGTGCATTTCGTGGTCACCAATCAGCGCGTCATCTATCGCTCCGGCGTCATTGCCCGCAACGGCATCGAAATCCCTGTGCGCAAAGTCAACAACGTCAGTTTTCACCAATCGGTTATCGAGCGCATCGTTGGCGCGGGCGACATCCTCATCGAGTCGGGTGGGGAAGACGGCCAATCATTGTTCTCCGACATCCGCGACCCGGAACAAGTGCAAAACATCATTCAGCGCACGCTTCGCCGTGTGGATGAAGAGCCGCACGACTAACCAATAATCGCCGCGCCACCCACCGCGCGCACCCGCCACGTGTTGTCGTTTTCTGGCAAGCGCGCATCGCTGTCGGCAACCATCACCATGCAGCCACCAAACCCGCCGCCCGTCATTCGCGCGCCATACACACCCGGCAACGCTTGCGCTTGTTTCACAGCATCGTCCATCTGTTCGGTAGACACCGCAAAGTTGCTGCGCAAACTTTCATGACTCTCGTTCATCAGTAACCCAAACCCCTGCACGTCGCCCGCTTGCAAACACTTGGCAGCCTGGCGCACCCGCTCGTTTTCACTCACCACATGCAGTGCCCGCGCACGCACCGTTGCATCGGCAATCTGGTTGGTGTCGGCAACGCTTGCCAGCCGCAGTGGCCCTATTTCTTTTTCGGCCTGCGCGCATTGCGCCACTCGGTCGGCGTATGCGCTGCCAACCAACGTTCGCGCAGCAACCCACTGCACCACCACCTGCATGTTGTTGGGCAACGCAATCGGCTCAATGTCAAGCGTGTGGCAATCAATCAACAGCGCGTGCCCGTCAACACCTGCAGCACTAGTGAGCTGATCCATAATTCCGCACGGCACACCCGTTGCCACATGTTCGGCGCGCCTACACAGTTGCGCAAGTTCGGTTACCGAAAGCGTGCTTCCCAACGCCAACGCAGTTGCAACCTCCAACGCCGCACTAGACGACAACCCCGCACCAATAGGGATCGTCGTTGTCACCGAACCCTCAATGCCAACCGCGCAACCCATCTGGTTTGCCACGCCCGCCACATATCGTCCCCACGCAGGCATCACGTTGGCAGCGTCGGTAACCGGCAAGTTCAACACCAGCGGCTCGTGCAGCTGTTCGCTCGTTAACCGAATGGCGCCATCAAGTGCTTGCCCCGTAACAGTGGTGTAGCGGTCTATCGCCATTGGCAACACCAGCCCGCCCGTGTAATCGGTGTGGTCTCCAATCAGGTTCACACGCCCAGGTGCCCGCGCAACAACTGGTTTCCCCTTCGCGCTACTCATATATATACGACAATAGGGCTCCAAGTTGTGGCAACCCTTCAACAGGGGTGAGACTGTACATATGCCAAAAGCCTCGTTTACCTCTACCGACAACCGTCAAATGGAAATCGAGTACGACACCTTTGGCAA
>CAZNBF010000058.1:0-7212 GCA_964571325.1 uncultured Acidimicrobium sp. | reverse complement strand
TTTATCTTCGGATTCTTTCTTGGATTTGCCTACTTCTTTGCGACAACCGCAATGGTCACCGTGATTCAAAGCCGACTTGAGCCCGAAGTACGTGGGCGCGTGATGGCGCTGTGGTTTATGGCATTTGGCGGAACCGTGCCGTTGGGCAACTTGCTCTTTGGGCCACTGATCGATCGCCATGGTTCGCAATGGCTACTTCTGCTTGGCAGCGCTTGGGCGCTATTTCTTGCCCGCTGGTGCGACATTAAATCGCTCGACGAGGCGGCGGCTAAAAACTCAACTAGTTAATTGCTCGACGAGACGTTCTAATTGGGCAACACGCGAGCCCTTCACCAACACCGCAGTCCCCTCGCCCAGACCGCGGCCAATCTCTATGGCTTCAGCAAGGTCGACGCCCGGGACACCGTAGGCATCTGTATTCACCGCAACCAGTTCGATTCCAAGCCTTAGTGCCAACGCTGCAATTTCACGATGTTCATGTTCGGGGTCGGCGAGCTCGGCCATGAGCCCAACGAATGCGACGCGACGCTTGGCATTCATCGACTGCAGCGAGTGCAATGCGGCGGCCATCGAGGATGGGTTGGCGTTGTATGCATCGTTGACAACTAATGCGCCATTAATTTGACGGACGATACTCATGCGCATCGGCGAGAGCTGTGCTTCGCGCAACGATGCGGCGGCCAACTGAACATCGAGCCCCATTACGCCAGCAACGGCAATTGCGGCGAGCGCATTCATCGCCATGTGTTTGCCAGACACAGTAAGCGAAAAAGAAACGGCCCCCCATGGCGTTGTCGCAGTTGCAGTTGGTCGAGCCAAATCGTCTAAATCGCACGACTGCATTCGAATATCAGCAGCGGCGCTAGTGCCATACGTAAGTACAGATGCCTTGGTGCTCCCTCGCATCGCTGCAACGCGCTCGTCATCTGCATTAAGAATTGCAGTACCGGAAGCATCCAACGCTTGCACCAATTCGGCCTTTGCTCGTGCCACACCCTCGATACCACCCACTCGCTCCGTGTGAGCCTCGGCCACTGCCGTAACCACTCCGATATGAGGTCGGGCAATTGCGCAAAGTCGCGAGATTTCACCAAAGCCACGCATACCCATTTCCAAAACCAATGCCTGTACGTCGTCAGAAGCATTCAATATTGTGATGGGCAGGCCTTGATCATTGTTAAAAGATTTATCGCTTGCACACACCCGCAATTGATTTCCCACTGCGGCCGCAATGAAATCCTTCGTCGATGTTTTTCCAACTGAGCCCGTCACCCCAACAACGCGCCCCGCGACTTGCGCGTCCAGTTTTGTTCTCCCCCATGAACCAAGCTGCAACAAAGCCTGAAGGGTGTCACTCACCACCACAGCAGTTCGACCCTGGGGTTCGCGGCAAGTGAGATACGCACCAGCGCCTGCTTTCAACGCAGCCGCAATAAATTCGTGCCCGTCGCGCTCGGCCACTATTGGCACGAACAATTGCCCGGGGCGAATTGAGCGCGAATCAAAGCTGACGCCTGCAAGATGTGCGTTTTGACCAACGAGCACACCGTTAGTCGCTTTTGCCACATCGGCGGCCATCAAGCGCATACGTAAACGCTACCAAAGAAACTTTTTGACACAGCCGCACCCGTCAATTGCTAGTACCGTGTTTTCATGGCTTCGGCGCAACGCATTCACGTTGTCGTTCTATTCGGCGGTCAATCCGCAGAGCACGACGTCAGCTGCGTGACCGCAGCCCATGTGATCAAGGCACTCGACTCCAGCAAATACGACATCACTGCCGTGGGCATCACGCGCGAAGGCAAATGGGTTGTTGCTCAACCACAAGCAGATGTTTTGGTTGCCGAAGGCGAACCAACTTCCATCACCCCAATTGTTGAACAGGCGCGCGGCGACGCACGAACAGTTATCTTCCCGCTGCTCCACGGCCCACTTGGTGAAGATGGCACCATCCAGGGAGTGCTCGAGCTTGCCAACATTGCATACGTTGGGACTGGCGTGCTGGGAAGCGCAGTTGCCATGGACAAAGGTGTTGCCAAACAAGTGCTCCACGCAAACGGCATACCCCAACCAAAATATGTTTCGCTTCGTGAAGCACACGTCAATGACGCAGCATTACTTCATGCCGCTGACACTCTTGGCCTACCCGTTTTTGTGAAGCCAGCCAATATGGGATCCTCGGTGGGGGTTTCCAAGGCCAACACGATTGACGAAATTCGGAGTGCGGTCGAGCATGCGCTTACGTACGACGAGTGGGTGCTTATTGAAGAGGCTGTCGTTGGTCGAGAAATAGAAGTTGCTGTGCTTGGAAACGTGCACGCACGAGCATCTGTCCCCGGCGAGATCATTCCAGGTAACGAGTTTTACGATTACGCCGACAAGTACATCGGCGATGGCGCGCAACTCATCGTTCCCGCAAACCTCACCGCCGACGAAGTTGAGGCAGTGCAACATCTAGCAATAGTGATTTTCCACACGCTCCGAGCCGAAGGCATGGCTCGCGTCGATTTCTTTTACGAAGAAAACGGGCGCGGGTTTCTCTGCAACGAGATAAATACCATTCCTGGCTTCACACCAATATCTATGTATCCAAAGCTCTGGCAAGCATCGGGCATGTCGTATCCCGCGCTGCTTGACGAGTTGATCACGCTTGCTCTCGATCGCTTCTCGCGCAGGCGACGCAATACCGCGCATTAAATACTTTTGAAATGGGTTGAACTAAACCCTTACAGGCCAGATGCTGGAATGTTGATGATCTGACCCGGAGTGATCAAGACATCAGAACTCTGCCATCCGTTTGTAGATAACAGAGCGCCCAAAGAAACACAGAATTTCCTACGAATGATGTACAGCGAGTCGCCGCGGGCGACTTGGTAGGTTCCCGCTGGGCGCGGATCGCAGCCGGGTGTGCTTGGGCCTGCAGAAATATCTGGCGAAATAGGAATAGTTGGATTCGACACCATCGCTGTTGGGGGAATCTTCAACTGCGTACCTGCATAAGGAAACTGTGCTGACGAAACGAGACCATTCCAAGCCAACAGTTCGGCAACGGTGATTCCAAATAGGTTCGCGACCAGAATCGGCGAGTCGCCCTGTCGAACGGTGTACGTCTGTTCAACGCCGACCGAGCCGGGAGGCAGCGTCGTCACAATGTTTGGCAACGTCGTCTCTACTGGTGGAATCGTTTGAAAATCGGTCGGGCCGACTGGAACGATCGTGGTGGCGCTTCCCGAGATTTCGGTACTGCAAGCCCCAACGAAAAAGATGGCGGCCAGCGCGAGAGAGCCGTGCACTATGGCTTTACGCGTGCGGAGCGGTGCTGATGTCTTTTCCATTACCTACTTACACTAGGCGAAACGCGTTCAAATTTGGAGGTGGGCTTACGCCAGTGGTCGTGCAGATGAAACGATTGGCGAGGGCAACGTTGTTGAACCCATCAATCGCTCGTCGACAGCTGCTGCGCACGCACGACCTTCGGCAATTGCCCACACGATCAAACTCTGGCCCCGACCCATGTCGCCTGCAACATAAACACCTGGGACATTGGTTGCATACGAATCGGTTCTTGCGATATTGCCGCGATCATCGAGCGCTACACCCAACTGATCTAGCCAAGAACCCTTTTCTGGACCGACAAAGCCCAACGCAAGCAACACAAGATCGCACGGTAATTCGCGTTCTGTTCCTTCGATGATTTCAAATTTTCCGTTATTGAAAACAACTTCATTGAGAACGAGCGCTCGGACGTTGCCGTGATCGTCCGCAAGGAACCGATCGGTGTTCACACTGAACACCCGCTCGCCGCCCTCTTCATGTGCGGAAGATGTGCGATACACCATGCTCCACTGCGGCCATGGGTTAGTGCCAGCACGCATATCTGGCGGACGAGGCATGATTTCCAATTGAGTAATTGATGCTGCGCCTTGACGAATAGCGGTTCCCAAACAGTCGGCTCCGGTATCCCCGCCACCAATGATCACCACATGTTTGCCGCGTGCGCTGATCGATGTTTCCTCAAAGTCCCCCTGTTGAACACGGTTTGCAGGTGGCAGATACTCCATGGCTTGATAGATGCCACCAAATTCTCGACCTGGCACCGGCAAGTCACGCCACGATGTAGCACCGCAAGCCAAAACCACTGCGTCATGCGATGCCATCAGTACATCGATATCGACATTGTCGCCAACCGCAGCGTTTGTGCGAAATTCGGTGCCCTCTTGTTTCATCTGCTCAACTCGGCGATCAATGTGTCGCTTTTCCATCTTGAATTCGGGAATTCCGTAACGCAGTAATCCACCAATACGGTCTGCTCGTTCCAACACCACAACTTCATGCCCGGCACGCGTGAGTTGTTGCGCGGCTGCGAGACCCGCCGGCCCGGACCCGATGACAGCAACTCTTTTTCCGGTTTTGTGGTGCGAGATGTGTGGCGTAACCCACCCCTCATTCCATGCACGATCGATGATCTCTACTTCAACCTGTTTGATCGAAACTGGGTCTTGATTGATTCCGAGCACACATGCCGATTCGCACGGTGCAGGACACAGTCGACCCGTAAATTCGGGAAAGTTATTTGTTGCGTGCAGTCGCTCGAGCGCGTCGTACCAATGATCGCGATAGACCAAATCGTTCCAGTCGGGAATCAAATTGCCAAGCGGGCAACCGTTATTGCAAAACGGAATGCCGCAGTCCATGCAGCGCCCAGCCTGATGAACAAGTTCAGACTGCGGAAATGGTTCGTACACCTCTTTCCAGTCGGCAACTCGAACAGGTATTGGCCTGCGCTTCGGAGACGTTCTTCCCCACTGAATAAAACCGGTTGGCTCACCCATTGACTGGCTCCATCACTCGTTGCAAAGTTTCTTCTTCGGACAAACCTTCTGTTCGAGCGCTTTCGAGAATGCCCATAACACGCGCGTAGTCGCGTGGCATCACAACACGGAAACGATCAGCAGCCGTGTCCCAGCCGTCCATCATTCGCTTGGCCAGTGGCGAATTGGTAGCAACAAAGTGCTGGGTAATGATCTCAAGCAACCACTGTCGGTCTGCAACAGAAGCATCCAACACGTCGACCAATTCGGTATTCACACGTTCGTCGAACGTGCCGTCCTGATCGTAAACGTACGCAACGCCGCCCGACATACCGGCCGCAAAGTTGCGCCCTGTTGCGCCCAGCACCACCACTCTGCCACCAGTCATGTATTCACAGCCGTGGTCACCGACACCTTCCACAACAGCGGTGGCCCCAGAGTTTCGAACACAGAAACGCTCGCCAACAAGACCATTGATAAAGATCTGGCCCGATGTCGCACCGTAACCAATTACGTTTCCTGCAATCACGTTCTCTTCAGGAGCAAATGTTGCACGCTCGCTTGGCCGCAACACTATTTTTCCACCCGAAAGACCCTTACCCAAATAGTCATTCGAGTCACCGAACAACGTCAGTGAAATGCCGCGCGGTATGAACGCGCCGAAGCTCTGACCGGCAGAGCCATCAAAACGAATCGAGATGGTGTCGTCCGGCAAACCGCCACCGCCCCACTTCTTTGTCACTGCACTTCCAAGCATTGTGCCGACCGTGCGATTGACGTTTCCGACCGGACGTGAGATGGATACAGCAACACCATCTTCAATCGCAGCACTGCAAGCGTTAATCAATTCGGTGTCGAGCGCATCTTTCAGGCCGTGTTCCTGTGCCACCGACTGATGGCGCGTTTGTTTGTAGGGGTTTTGCGGAATGGCAAGTATTGGCGAGATGTCAAGGCCACGGGCTTTCCAATGGGAGACAGCAGTTCTTGTATCCAATGCCTCGACACAACCAATCGCCTCTTGCAGTGTGCGGAAACCAAGCAGTGCTAAGTACTCGCGAACCTCTTCGGCAATGTATTCGAAAAAGTTGACGACAAATTCTGGTTTGCCATTAAATCGTTTTCGCAGTTCTGGGTTTTGCGTTGCAATACCAACAGGGCATGTGTCGAGGTGGCACACCCGCATCATCACGCAACCGCTCACCACTAGTGGTGCGGTGGCGAAGCCGTACTCCTCCGCGCCCAACAATGCAGCAACGATGACATCTCGGCCGGTCTTCAATTGTCCGTCTGCTTGCACAACGATTCGATCTCGCAATCCATTCAGCAACAACGTCTGCTGAGCCTCTGCAAGGCCGAGCTCCCAAGGGCCACCCGCGTGTTTCAGCGAAGTCAGTGGAGATGCGCCCGTACCGCCATCGTGCCCAGAGATAAGAACCACGTCGGCTTTTGCTTTGCTCACACCTGCAGCCACGGTTCCGATACCAACTTCCGCAACTAACTTCACATGCACACGTGCAGCAGGGTTGGAATTCTTCAAATCGTGAATGAGTTGTTTTAAGTCTTCAATGGAGTAAATGTCGTGGTGCGGCGGTGGGCTGATCAACCCAACGCCTGGTGTGCTGTACCGAGTTTTTGCAATCCACGGATACACCTTGTGTCCCGGCAACTGACCGCCTTCGCCAGGCTTCGCGCCCTGTGCCATCTTGATCTGCAAGTCGTCGGCGTTCACCAAGTACTCGCTCGTCACACCAAAACGGCCAGATGCGACTTGCTTAATTGCCGAGCGCTTCGAGTCGCCGCTTGCGGGCGCAATCAAGCGCTCCGAATCCTCACCGCCTTCACCAGTGTTGCTCTTGCCGCCAATTCGGTTCATTGCAATAGCAAGCGTTTCGTGAACTTCTGCAGAAATGGAGCCATAACTCATAGCGCCCGTAGAAAATCGCTTAACGATGTTCTCCACCGGTTCGACTTCGGAAATGTTGATTGGCTTTCGAGTTGCATCGAACTCGAACAATCCCCTCAAGGTAGAAAGGACACGCGATTGGTCATCAACCGATTTGGTGTACTGCTTGAACACATCGTACCTGCCCGAACGCGTGGCGTGTTGCAGCTTGTAAACAGTCTCGGGATTGAACAAGTGGTGCTCACCTTCGCGACGCCACTGATATTCGCCACCAATTTCTAATTGCCTATGGATGCGCTGATCGGGTCGTGATGGATGTGCAATGGCATGTCGTGCCGCAACTTCTTGTGCGATCTCTCCAAGCCCAATGCCACCTACTCGCGAAACTGTGCCGGTAAAGAACTCGTCCACCAATTCCGAATTCAAACCAAGTGCCTCGAAGATTTGCGCGCCCGTGTACGAAGCAACGGTAGAGACGCCCATCTTCGACATCACCTT
>CAZNBF010000057.1:0-7213 GCA_964571325.1 uncultured Acidimicrobium sp. | reverse complement strand
GCCATACCGACGAGGTTCTTTGCCTTTGTTTGGTAGAAGCCTGTAGAGCGAACTAACTCCTCCACCCTCTCAACATTGGCAACGGAAAGTTTCTCGGCGGTAGGAAACTCGGCGAAGAGCGCCGGCGTCACCATGTTTACTCGCGCATCAGTGCACTGCGCCGAAAGAATCGTTGCCGCGAGCAACTGAAAGGCGCTGTCGTGAGTGAGCTCACAAATTGCTTCTGGATAAATCACCTTTAATCGCTTCAACACTTCGGTTGCTCGATCGGCAATTTTCTTGTTCACCTTTACTGTTGCCACAGGTGCGAACACTAGCCATCCAGCACGGATATCCTGACACCCATGTCGCTCACCATCATTCAGCGCCGCGCCGGCGCCGAGCTGGCCGAGGCAATGTCAGACATCGACTCGTTACTCGAAGCCGTCGAGCGCGCAGACGGCCAACGGCCACTTTCCGATCACATGTGGCTCGACCTGCGCCAGGGCGGCCGCCCAGGATTTGCTGGTTTGCTCGGCGTACAAGACGACCACGACCACCTCGTTGCGTACTGCCAAGTTTCGCGTGGCAACGAATCTTGGTCGCTCGACTTAGTTGTTCACCCACACCATCGATACGAAATGTCCACAATTGGCCCACAGATGCTGCGCGCTGCAATCAACATCATTCAGGCTGAGGGTGGCGGCCATGTTCATTGGTGGGTATTTGAACCAACCCCCACGTACACCAACCTTGCTGCCGACATTGGTTTGTCTCCAGGCCGAACCTTGTTGCAACTTCGCGCACAACTGCCGCTCAAGCAATCAACCGACATTGAAACATGTGCCTTTCGTGTAGGCAAGGACGAAGCCCAGTGGTTGGAAGTAAACAACCGTGCGTTTGCAGACCACCCCGAGCAAGGCCATTGGTCTGCCGAAACGCTTGCGTCGCGTTTTGCAACTGAATGGTTCAAGCCCGAAGGCTTGTTACTCCACCACGAAGACAACCAGCTTGCCGGATTTTGCTGGACCAAACTTCACAGCGACACCACGCCGCACCTGGGTGAGATTTATGTCGTGGCTGTAGACCCCGCGTTTTCTCGACGCGGTTTGGGGCGCGCACTGACCATTGCCGGCTTGCAGCACCTCTCTGCAGAAGGGGCCCCTGTTGGCATGCTGTACGTTGCAGCCGACAATCTCGCGGCACTTTCGCTCTACCGTTCACTTGGGTTTACAACTCATCACACCCAACGAGCCTTTGTTGGTGATGTCCAGTAGTTTTGGACTATGAGTAACACCCAACAACAAACTGCTTTACCTCGCTGGTCTGTGGCAGACGTCCATCAGTCATTTGACGCTCGCTCATTTACCGACGCAATGGAGGCAGCTGGCGCAGGCGTAACTCGGCTCGAGGCTCTGTTCGAGGAACACAACGTGCGCGCAATCGCCACCCGCCCGGTGCAGCCAAAAGATGGCGAAGCCGCCGACTCTGTAATCAACACTTTCAATAACGTTGTTGAAGCGCAAGAAATTCTTGGCGCTTACATCTATGCAACCGTAAGCACCGATTCGCGGAACGAACGCGCGCAGGGTCTGCTGAGCGAAATGGAAACACTCGACGCGCGCGTTTCCCCACTACTTGCCCGCCTCGCCGACTGGGTGGCAGCATTGGGCGCGGATCAGTTGGCTGAAGTGAGCACCGAGGCCCGCGATCACTTGGGCCCTCTCGAGCGCCTGCAGGCACGCGCCGAACATCAAATGTCCGAAGTTGAAGAAGGGCTCTATTCCGAACTTGGCACCACTGGCTCTTCCGCATGGGGGCGCCTACAGGGCGACCTGACATCACAGCTGAGTACCGAAGTACACCTCCCCTCGGGAACAAAGACGATGCCGATGGCAGCAGTTCGCGGCCTCTCAACCGACTCGGACTTGAACGTTCGCAAAGCTGCCTACGAAGCAGAGATGCGCGCATGGCCAACTATCGCGGTGGCATGTGCGGCCGCAATGAACAGCATCAAGGGTGAAGCCAACGTGGTTAATCGCAGACGCAAGTGGAAGCAACCGCTGGATGCATCGCTCTACTCCAACAACGTGAGCCTCGAAACATTCAATGCCATGCAGTCTGCGGTGCACGCATCGTTGCCCGACTTTCGTCGCTGGATGCGCGTAAAGGCAAAACTCGTTGGTGACACCAATGGGCTTTCCTGGTGGAACCTTGCCGCGCCGCTCAGCATTTCACCCGGACCGATTTCGTGGGACCAAGGCATCTCCTTGGTGAAAGGTGCCTTCGCGAGTTACAGCGATCGACTATCGCACCTTGTTGATCGATCAATTAGTGAACAGTGGCTGGATGCCGAGCCTCGAGAAGGCAAAGTTGGCGGCGCATTTTGCATGTCATTCGTTGACGACCGCTCGCTTGTACTTCTTAACTGGAGTGGCAGCGTCGACTCGGCGCAAGTTACCGCACACGAGTTGGGGCACGCTTACCACAACACGCAACTGGCTCATCGAACGGCCCTACAAAAGCGACTGCCCATGGCACTTGCCGAGACCGCAAGCATTTTTTGCGAGACACTTGTAGTTGAGGAAGGTCTTTCCCGCCTGCAGGGCGACGACCGCCTGGCGCTCCTAGACGTAGACCTGATTGGCGCAAACCAAGTAGTCGTGGACATTCACAGTCGTTTCTTGTTTGAGACCGAAGTGTTTGCACGCCGACAAAAACGGACCCTCGGCGTGAGCGAACTAAACGAAATCATGCTCTCTGCTCAACGCGATGCGTACGGCGATGGCCTTGATCAATCAACCGCACACCCCCACATGTGGGTATTGAAACCCCATTACTACGGCAGCCACTTTTACAACTGGCCGTATACCTATGGTTTGCTGTTCGGACTGGGACTGTACGCGCAGTACCAACTGGATCCAGAAAAGTTTCGTGACGGATACGACGATGTGTTGTCGAGGGCGGGCATGGATACAGCCGAGCAGTTGGGACAAGCCTTCGGTATCGACGTGACATCCGAATCGTTCTGGACGGCAAGCCTTGATGTGCTGCGTGCTCGAATGCGAGATTACGAACAATTGGCTCAGCCACACTTGCAATAACCAAGGATCTACTGCCACCACCCCTAGCCTGTAGGTCATGACAAGTCTTTACGATGCGACGCGTGAGGACATCGAAGTACTGCTTGAAGACCAGCCTGCATTTCGGATCACACAAATCTGGGATGGCCTGTACAAACAGTTGCTAGAACCCGAGAAAATTCTCACGCTTCCTGCCGCGCTTCGTACCCAAATGACCGAAATGCTGCCAACGGCGCTCAACTCCGTGACAACGAGCATTAGCGACAAAGGCGACACCGTCAAGTTTCTGTGGTCTCTTGTCAATGGCGGCCACCCCATCGAAACCGTGTTGATGCATTATCGCGACCGCGCAACAGTGTGCGTCAGCACTCAAGCAGGATGCGCGATGGCGTGCGGATTCTGCGCAACCGGCCAGGCAGGTTTCAGCCGACATCTCACAACAGGCGAAATTGTGGAACAAGTTGTTCGCGCCGCCCGAGAAAGCGCAAAACGTAAACAGCGACTTGCCAACGTTGTGTTCATGGGCATGGGCGAACCGCTTGCCAACGAAGCAGCCGTGTGGGGTGCCGTCGAACGTCTTCACGCCGACATTGGCTTGTCCGCACGAAACCTCACTATCTCTACAGTTGGCATCGTGCCAGGCATTCGCACACTTGCCGACCGCCCGCTACCCGTCAACCTGGCTGTCTCGTTGCATGCCGCACGCGACTCGCTTCGCGACGAACTTGTACCAATCAACAAGCGCTATCCGCTAGCCGACTTGGTGCAGGCCTGCGCCGACTACCTGTTGAAAAAGAATCGTCGTGTCAGTTTCGAATGGGCCATGATCGACGGCATCAACGATCAGCCACAAGACGCCCGCGAACTGGCGCGCTTGTGCAAGCGGTTGCGCCCAGCCGCACACGTCAACCTCATTCCGCTTAACCCCACCCCAGGTTGGCCGACAAAGGGCACCTCCCCCGAGGGTGTCCGCGAGTTTGCTCGACAACTCGAGGATTTGGGTGTGAACGTGACCATTCGTCGCAATCGTGGCACCGACATTGATGCCGCATGCGGACAGCTTGCTGCGGGTCAGCCAATCAAGCTTGGTGCTCGTCGAGTGGTGACCGCAGAATAAATCGTTTACAACGTTTGCAACAAGCGTTGTTGCCCGCGCGTTATTTGATCCGCTAGCAAACGCTCCAATACTCCACCAGTAAACAAGGTGCCGCCGTAATGCAGGTGCACCGTAACGGTTGAACCTTCACCCTTCGGTGAAATATCTGCAGTAAGCACCCAAGCCGAATGACTTCGGCCGTCAAGTTCTTTGCGCTCGAAAACCACCCTCGAGCCAGCAATGTTCACTGTCCGCACCATTCTCAGGTTTTTTGAACGCGCGAATGGGCCAACCTTGCCGCGCAACTGCACATTCCACACCGCATCTTCACCAATTGATTGGGTGTCGGCCTCTGCCCGATAGACGATGTCGAGCCATTGCGTATACGCAGACAAATCGATCATTGCTAGGTGGAGGCGCGCGCAATCGACCGGCGCATCAAGCGATGCGTAAACATCCATAAGGGGTTAAGGAATATCGTTTTCGTTAAACGGTTCGCGCTCTAGTTCGTCGTCAGCCACTTCCGGCTTTGGCCTTGGTGTTGAAAACGTGTCGTCCATACCGAATGCTCTGCTCATCAATTTGCCCTTAGGACGAAGAATGCCACCAAGGTCATCGGTGTGATCGAACGAAGGTTTCCATTGCATGGCCTGAGTTTCCTCTAAGCCATCGTCGCGAACTTCCCACTCATCAACTTGCACTGGAGCAGGTGCAGGCGGAGTTGGAGCAGGTGCTGGTGCAGGCTCCTGCGCAATTTCACGATCAAACAATTTCGGACGCACCGCTTCTCCGCGAGATTTACGGCGTTGGCCAGAAGCAGGCGTGGAATCTCGCTGCACCTTTACGGGCGCCGGCGGCCTGAACAACCGTGGCACGCTCTCGCGCCGATCATCAATTGACCAACCCCTTGGCACACTCAACCTGTCGGCATGCTTCATGCACAAACAGTTGCGACGCTCGTTTCCTACTTGTGCATAGTTCTCGAGCGTTACCAATAGAGCCTGAGCATTCATCGAATACTCGACTGTGGCAATCTCTCGGCACAACGGGCGCTCACAGTGTTGGGGCACCCCCAAAGACTAACCCTCGTGGGCGATATGGGCCTCGATCCCACGACTTCCACGATGTGAACGTGGCGCTCTTCCGACTGAGCTAACCGCCCGAGGCAAATTAGGTTACACGCCCCTTGCTACTTGGGTACAACGCAGGCAGTGCCCATCCCCTGTCGATCACGGTAGGACTCCTGATCGGATGGGCACACCATGTCGAAGCCAATCAATTGGCTCACAACGCCGTAATGCTCGGCTGCGCAATCCACCTCGCTCGCTGCGCTGCTCTCATCGATAACAACGCATGAACCACTTTGCAACAAACCATCGGGTCCACTCACCACTGCGGGGCCACTGAGTGCATTGAGCACCAGCACCACAACAGCACCAATAACGATAAATCCGAGCACCATACGCCACGGGAACTGCGCGTGCTCATATTGAGGTTGTGGCTGGGTAGGGATACTTGCAGAAGTAGTTGCGCCCATTGCCCTGCGAGAGATGTCGTACAACTTTCGCAACTCGCTGTCCGACAAAACCGACCATGCCTCCGATATGGCAGCCATCTCGGAAGATGCGCTGTCGCTCAAAGTAGTTGCGGTGTCGGGATGCACACGTCGAACAGCATTTCGGTATGCATCGCGTATCTGCGAGTCGGTTGCGGTTTCTGCAACACCAAGAACTTTGTAATACGACATGTCAGTAGCCCAATGTAGGGTCGACGACACCCAACAATGGCTGTCCTGCAGCAAACAATTTTACGTTCGCAGTAATTCGCTGCCCAAGAAGCGCGGGAGCCATGTCGTCGGTATTGCCAACGTGCGGCGTGATCACGCAGTTATCAAGGGACCACAACGGATGACCTGGCGGAAGCGGTTCTGGGTCGGTGACATCAAGAGCAGCGCCGCCAATAACGTTGTTTTGAAGGGCCCAAACAAGTGCATCGGTGTCGATGTGTTTGCCACGACCCACGTTCACTATCCATGCGTGACGCGACATCACTTCAAGTTCTGGCCTGCCAATCATCGCAGTAGTTTCTTCAGTCAGCGCCATCGCCATCACCACAGCATCCGCGTTAGTTAGAGCATCCACTAAGTGATCGGCATCTACGACTGTCGCGACACCCCGCATCGGTTGAACATGCCTGCGCACTACCGTGACGTGACAATCAAACGGTTGCAGCATGTCAATAATCGTTTGCGCAATGCCACCCCCACCGAGGACGGTTATTCGGCTGCCAATGATGGTTCGACCAGCATCTTCCGACCACTGCTCCTTGCGGGCGTATCCATACGTGTAGCGCATTCCGCCAAGCAACAAAGCAATGGCAAGTTCGGCCACCGGGCCCGAGTAGACACCACCCTTCGCGCTCGTCCAGAGGCGATCGTCAGAAATGTAAGGCAGATACTCCTCGATGCCGGCATAAGGAAGCTGCACCCACTCGATGTTTGGGTGTTTGTCGAGCACTTCACCGAGCGCACCCGACTGTTGATAGTCGACCCAGATCAATCCATTGGCGTCGGCAATGTCAACAACCTCACAACCGCCGGCCACTACCGCGTCGGATGCCCAGGCTGGCGAACCTGGTGGACCAACTGCAATACGCGCAGTGCGCGGCGACTTCATGCCGACTTGGTGAGACTGCGGCGCTTCGGCTTTGCAGCTGACGTTTTTGCCGCTTCCTTACGCATGCCCGCAATTGTTCCAGACAAGAGAATGGCGACGCTAAGAAACAGAATCATGCTGGCAAGCACATTGATCTGAGGAGGAATACGCACGCGGGCGGCACCGTAGATTTGCAATGGGAACGAAACAACGTTGCCTGAGTTGAAGAAGGTGATGATGAAGTCGTCAATGGAAAGAGCGAATGCCAGCAGTGCGGCGGCGAGGATGCCAGGCAGGATAAGCGGCAACGTCACCTTCATGAAGGTGCGCAAAGGTGAAGCACCGAGGTCTTGCGCGGCTTGCTCGAGCGTCCAGTCGAAACCTCTGATTCGGGCGCGAAC
>CAZNBF010000056.1:0-7299 GCA_964571325.1 uncultured Acidimicrobium sp. | reverse complement strand
CTCCGAGTCATTGACTCGCTGCAACTGACTGCAAAATTCAAAGTTGCCACCCCCGCCAACTGGAAAGACGGCCAGGACGTCATCATCGGGGCCGCAGTAACCGACGAGGAAGCAAAGACACTTTTCCCTGGTGGCTGGAAAACCATCAAGCCTTACCTGCGAACATTGGCACAACCGAAATAACAGGAATTAGTACGCAAGTAGGCTGAGGGGCATGACGAATCCCTCAGCCGCAGTTGCCACAACAGTTAGCAAAATTTACGGGTCCGGAGACAGCGAAGTTCGCGCGCTCGACGATGTCAGCGTGCAGTTCGAAAAGGGCAAGTTCACTGCCATCATGGGCCCCAGCGGTTCTGGCAAGTCCACCTTGATGCACTGCATGGCAGGGCTGGATGCTTTGACAAGCGGCAACGTTTCAGTGGGTGGCACCGAGTTGGCCGGCCTTAGCGACAAAGCCCTCACCGGCTTGCGACGCGAACAAATCGGTTTTATCTTTCAGGCGTTCAATCTCATTCCGACACTTGATGCCGAAGAAAACATTTTGCTTCCACTTTCACTCGGTGGGCAAAAAGGTGACGCGGCATGGATCGATCAAGTTATTGACACCATTGGTTTGCGCGATCGCCTCGACCACAGGCCAAGCGAACTTTCGGGTGGGCAGCAACAACGAGTTGCAGTAGCACGCGCACTTGCAAGCAAGCCCGCAATTATCTTCGCTGACGAACCAACCGGAAACCTCGATTCGAAAACTGGTGGCGAGGTGCTGAGTTTCATGCGTCGGGCAGTGACCGACCTTGGCCAAACCATTGTGATGGTCACGCACGATGCGGTTGCGGCAAGTTACGCCGACCGAATTGTGTTTCTGAAGGACGGCAAGATTGCGGGCGAAATGACCGAGCCAACCCCCGACCGCGTGCTCGACTACTTGAAGCACCTCGGAGAATAATCAACATGTTCCGACTGTCATTAAAGATGACGCTGGCTCGCAAGGGTCGGCTCATACTTACTTCGCTAGCCATTATTTTGGGAACAAGCTTCTTGTCGGGCACATACATTTTTTCCGACACGCTCAATAAGACATTCGAGCGATTGTTCTCCGATGTTTTTCGCGACGTAGATGCATACGTACGTTCCTCTAGTTTCGTTGAAGTTGACTTCGGTGGCGAGCAACGTTCAAGCACGCCGATCGAAGCGCTCGAGACCGTGCTCGCAGTGCCAGGCGTAAAAGATGCCGTCGGTGACATCCAAGGATTTGCCCGCATTATTGGCAAAGACGGCACACCGCTGGGTGCCGACAACGGCCCACCAACATTTGGCGGCATTGCCGCATCCAACGTGGTGGGTTTGTGGAATATCGAGGAAGGCCGCCTCGCAGTGGGCCCAACCGAAGTAGTTCTCGATAAGGCTTCGGCAGACAACGGCGATTTCGTCTTGGGCGACACAGTCCGGGTTAACGCACAATCCGGCAGCCGCGAATTCACTCTCGTTGGTATTGCCAACTATGGCGACGTCAGTTCGCCGGGCGGTGCAACATTTGCATTGTTCGACCAGCCAACCGCGTCCGAGTTTCTGCTCAAGCCAGGCCTTGTCGACGCATTCCTTATCCAAGGTGATGGTTCGCTGTCCGACGAAGAGTTGGCTAATGCAGTCAATAAGGCGCTCGACCCAGCAGACAAGCTTGAAACACTCACGGGCGCCGAAATCACCGAGGAAACACAGGGCCAAATCCAAACTGTGCTCAATTTTTTGACCACATTCCTTAAGGTGTTTTCGTATATCGCACTTGGCATCGGCTGCTTTGTTATCTACAACGTTTTTTCGATTACTGCAGCACAACGCCTGCGCGAGAATGCATTGATGCGCGCCATAGGCGCTAGCAAGCGCCAAGTTGCAACTGCTCTGCTTGTTGAGGCAACCATCGTTGGTGTTCTTGGATCACTCATGGGCTTCGTTGCCGGTATCGGAATCTCTCGCGGCCTCAGCGCATTGCTCAAAGCATTTGGCGCCGAGCTTCCTACAAAAGGTCTCACCATTCAGACAAGCGCATTTGTCACCACCATGATCGTCGGCGTGCTCGTCACAATTTTCTCCGCCGTATTTCCTGCACTGCGTGCGGGCCGTGTGCTTCCACTTGCTGCATTGCGCGACACCGCGCTTGAAACAATTGGCAGCAACGTCAAGCGGTTTGTGATTGCCTTCATCATCTTGGCGCTTGGCATTGTCGCGATCACTGCGGCAGCAAACGACGCACCGCTTGGCGTGCTTGGCCTGGGCGTGCTGTTTGTCTTCACTGCTGTTCTCATCATGGGCCCGGGTATTTCACGACCAGTTGCTTTGACGCTCGGTCAACCAATCCGAAAAATCCGTGGCGTCACCGGCGGCATGGCGCGGCAAAACGCAGCTCGCAATCCAAAACGAACGGCTCGCACTGCAGCACCAGTATTGATCGGTGTTGCACTTGTTACGGCATTTGCCTCATTCGCATCCAGTTTCAAATCCGAAATTCGCGACACCATTGGCAGCCAATTCAAAGGCGACTTCGCCATCAGCGTTTCCAATAATGGTTTCGGTGGCCTGCCCATCACGCTTGTCGACGAGATCGGCGCTCTTCCTGAAGTTGCACAGGCAACAGGGCTTGGTTTTGCAACCATCACGCTCGACGGGAAAGGCCGTTTCGTTCAGGTCATCAACCCAAAAACCACCGCAGGCCTTATCGACCTCGAAATGGTTTCGGGCTCGCAAAGCGCACTGTCGGCAAACGGAATTCTTGTCAGCGACACTCGCGCTATTGCAAAAGATTGGTCCATCGGTACGCCGCTCGACATCGTGCTTGTAGACGGCACCACCAAAACAGTGACCATTGAAGGAACATTTGTTGCTTCTGGCTTCACTGGCTCCTACGTCATCAATCGCGATCTCTTTGCCGACACCACCAATACCTTGTTCGACAACTCCATCTACATCAACCTTGCCCCAGGCGTATCTGCAGATGTTGCGCGCGCAAAGATCGAAGCGTTGTCGTCCGAGAAGGGCCTAGGCAAAGTGGAGAGCCGCGCCGAGTTCATCGACGCTCAATCAAGCCAAATCGACCAGTTCTTCGGAATCATCTACGGCCTGTTGTTCCTGTCCATCATCATCGCCATCGTCGGCATCGTCATCACCCTCTTGCTGTCCGTCTTCGAGCGACGCCGCGAGATCGGTTTGCTACGTGCAGTCGGCATGACCAGGGGCCAAGCGTGGGAATCGATCACATGGGAAAGCGTCATCACCTCGTTTATCGGCGCCGTCACGGGCATCGTTCTGGGAATAGTTATGGGTGCCGTGCTGATTACGGTGCTCTCCACTAACGGCATTTCAACATTCCGTCTTCCAGTTGGCACAACGATCTTCATTTTGATCATGGCGTTCATCGTGGGTGTCATTGCTGCGGTTTACCCGGCATGGCGTGCCACGCGCACCGACATCATCTCGGCAATCGCCACCAACTAGTAGGTGGAGTCATGAAGCCGTCGGAAATCACGCCAGAGATGGTGCAGTTTTTGCGCGAAAGACACCTGGCAACGCTCACCACGCTTCGCCAAGATGGTTCACCGCACGTTGTTGCAGTCGGTTTCAGTTACGACGTCGAACAACAGCGCGCGCGTGTGATCACTTTTTCAACGTCACAGAAAGCAAAGAATGCATTGCTCGGTGGAAGAGCTGCTGTTTCGCAGGTGGACGGTGGCCGATGGCTAACGCTTGAGGGTGTTGCACATCTTGTTACGCGCGAGACCGACCCCGACGAAGTGCAACGAGCAGTTGCTGGATACGCCGCTCGATATCAAGAACCAAAGGAACGCGACAACCGCGTTGCGGTGATTATTGAAGTCGACCGCATCATGGGTCGGGCTTAACTGAGTCAGTGTGTGTTGTGCTGGCTGTTGCCGCGCGCAGAAATTACATCCTGCATAAACATCTGGGCTGCTGGATGTTGATCGACATACATTCCGTCGCGCTCGATAGATAACGGCGTGAAGTTCGGTCTGACCAAAGGCTGATGGGCCGTTTGGCAGCCTGGGCACCAGTACAGCACCCTGCTGGCTTCTCCGTGGTGGGCAACCCGAATCAAGTCGCCACAGCGATGGCAGGCTTTGCCCTGTCGGCCGTATGCCGCCAAATCGTGTGCGACACCCTCGGCGGTCTTGTGCGCAGGATGAACATAGTTCGACTGCAACATTTCGTGTGCCAACTGCACAAGCTCTCGACATTCGGCGCGCTTCAACGTACCAATTTGCGCCCATGGATGAATCTCGCAAGCCCACAAAATTTCGCAACGATACACATTGCCTACGCCAACCATGATGCGCTGGTCGTGCAGCACTTCCGAGATGGTTTCGTCGCGCTCTTCGTATCCCATCATTCTGTCGACACACTCTTCGATGTCGGCCGATGCTGATCTGAGATCGGGCCCAAGTGTTCCTAACAGTGGGTGACGACGTGGATCGAAGTCGCGATATGTTTCGACACTCGAAGAATTAAAACATGCAGCGACCCATTCATCGACTTCAACAACAACATGTGCGCTGTCTTGCGATTTTTTCCACACTTCACCTTGCCGATACAAGTGCCAACCACCAAGTAAACGGAGTTGTGTTTCCAAAACCATTCCGTCGTCCCAAACAATTTCGATGCTCTTGTTGTGGCAGCGAACCTCTTCAATGGTGCTGCCAACTTCGGGCAAAGGGCCAGCAGAAAGAGGTGTGTTTATTCGGATTAACTCTTTACCGATGAGCGCCGTTCGCAATGCAACTGCACTGCGATATAGGGCGCTTTCCAACATGACTAAACATTATTCACCCCCATCATTAGAGTGAGGGATCTCCCCACTTTCACCATGACTTCACCCGACGAACAACAACATCACGACGACGAGTCGGCAATGATCAAGCGCGCCGCGCAACGTTACGGAACAGTTGGCGCGATGTTGGCCGGTGGAATGGTGGTCTTCGACAAGTTGCTTGGTCGAAAACCAAAAGAAGAAGCCGCAATTGTCGTGGAGGCTTCTGGTGAACCCGGCGACATCGATGTAGATGGCATCAACTTTGTTCTAGACGACAACACCGCCGTCAGTTCGCCCCCGCCACAGGCTCGAGTGGGCCTCAGGCGCCAAGTGCGAAAACGGCGCAGGGCCAACACCCACAAGGATTTGCTGCCCTAAGGCAGTTGGCCAACCGAGCCCAACGCGAGGCGCACCAAGCGGTCGTGGCCGCTCGTCATCTCGCGCTTCATCTGGTCGCTGACAGCCTGCTCGGGTGTGAACCATCCCAAGTCGAGTGCCTGTTGCGTTGGGTGACAGTCTCCAGAAACAGGGACTACGTACGCAAGGCTCACTGCATGATGGCGCGGGTCGTGGAAACCACTGATCGTTGGATCGGGAAAGTATTCGACAACCGTGAAAGGTGCGGGTTCGGCTGGAATCTTTGGCAGAGCCAGTGGCCCCAAATCTTTTTCGAGATGTCTGATCAATGCCTCACGGATTCTTTCGCCCAAGAGCACTCGCCCAGAAACAACCGTTCGGCTGATGTTGCCATCGGGTGCCTGACGCAGCAACATGCCCACGTGCGTTACTTGGCCCATGTCGTCCACCCGCACTGGCACGGCGTCCACGTACACAAGCGGCACCTGACCACGCACATCATTCAGGGTTTGGGGGTCGAGCCAATTGGTTCGCACGTCGATATGGTCGGTCACCAGCGCACCTCGTTTTCGTAGTTCGGTTTCCATTGTCTCAGATGTGTGAACGCCGTGTGTGAATAGTGCATCTATTTGCAAGAAATGTCAGGATGTGGCATGGAAACTTCGCCGTCAACCAATACCAGTGCCCGCATCATGGCCACATTCCTCATCGTTGCGGGCGTTGCACATTTTGCCAATCCCACATTCTTCGACGACATTGTTCCGCCATGGCTTCCCCCAAGCGAACGGTTCTGGACGTATGCCAGCGGTGTAGCCGAACTCGCCGTGGGCATCGGGCTACTTTCGCAGCGCACCCGTTCGCGAGCAGCATGGGCTGCGTTTTTCCTCTTTCTCGCCGTTTACCCCGCCAACTTGTACATGGCTTGGGATTGGCGTGACAAGGCTGTAGCCGACCAGTTGGTTGCCTACGGGCGTTTGCCCTTGCAGTTCGTCATGTTTTGGTGGGCGATCAAGCTGGCGAAAGCCAGCGCGCTACCAGTTGCCAGCGACGTACTTGGTTTCCAAGAACGCAAGTAGCCCATCGTGGCCGCCTTCGCGGCCAATGCCCGAAGCCTTTACGCCACCGAATGGTGCTGCCGGGTCGGACACGATGCCGCGATTAAACCCGATCATGCCGGCCTCGAGTGATTCGGCAACGCGCATACCCTTCGCCGCGTCACGTGTAAACACGTAACTTACGAGGCCGTACTCCACATCGTTGGCAAGACGCACCATCTCTTGTTCGTCGCTGCATCCCACGATTGGTGCAACTGGGCCAAAGATTTCTTCCTTCAAAATTTCGTCATCAGGTGCAACGTCCGCCAACACTGTTGCCTGGAAACCAAAGGCTGGAGAGGTAACTGCTTTGCCACCGCACAACACTTTCGCGCCCCTACTCACTGCCCCATTCACCATTGCCGCAACAGACTCTTGTTCGGCCCGCGACACCAATGGGCCAAGCGTTGTCTGTGCATCTAGCCCGTCGCCAAGAACTAGCGCCGACATGCGCGCGGTCAACTTGTCGGTGAACTCGGCAAGCACCGAACTATGCACATAGAAACGATTTGCCGCAGTGCACGCCGCGCCACCATTGCGCATCTTTGCCAGCATTGCACCGTCGACGGCGGCGTCGATGTTGGCGTCGCCAAACACCAAGAACGGAGCATTGCCGCCAAGCTCCATACTGCAGTTGATTACTCGGGGCGCAGCTTGCGCCAGCAAGATCGAGCCAACCTTTGTCGATCCAGTAAAACTCAACTTGCGAACTTTGCCGCTGTCCATCATTGCCGCGACTGCGGGGCCAGACGGATTGGTGACAACAACGTTGACAACGCCGGCGGGCACGCCCGCACGTTGCAAAACATCTGCAATTGCCAACGCCGTAAGCGGCGTATCTTGCGCTGGTTTCAACACCACCGTGCAGCCGGCGGCAAGCGCCGGCCCAATCTTGCGTGTTGCCATTGCTGCGGGAAAATTCCAAGGAGTGGCCAACAACGCAACGCCCACTGGCTGGCGCGAGACCATCAGCCAATTGGCGCCGCCTGGAGCGCGGCGATAGTCGCCATCAATGCGCACTGCTTCTTC
>CAZNBF010000055.1:0-7299 GCA_964571325.1 uncultured Acidimicrobium sp. | reverse complement strand
TTCGTTGAGCTTTGGACCGGTCATGACTTAGCCGCCGCTGCTGCTGCTTTTTCCTGCGATGCGTGGAATTTGAAGGTACGTGTTGGTGAGAACTCGCCCAACTTGTGACCAACCATTGATTCGCTCACGTATACGGGAACGTGCTTGCGTCCGTCGTGAACGGCGAATGTGTGGCCGATCATGTCTGGAATGATGGTGCTGCGACGCGACCAAGTCTTGATGACTTTGCGCTCACCGCTCTCGTTCATGGCATCCAACTTCTTGAGCAAATGCTCATCGACGAATGCACCCTTTTTAAGACTGCGCGACATGTGTTAAGCCCGGCCCTTTCCTGAACGACGACGGCGAACAATGAGTGATTGTGACGACTTGTTTTTGTTGCGGGTACGGCGCTCTGGCTTACCCCATGGCGACACTGGTGGACGTCCACCGGATGTCTTACCTTCACCACCACCGAGAGGGTGGTCGACTGGGTTCATTACAACACCGCGCGATTGTGGGCGAACGCCCTTCCAACGGTTACGGCCTGCTTTACCAATCTTGATGAGTTCGTGCTCGGCGTTTCCAACTTCGCCAACCGTTGCACGGCAGTCGAGAGGAACACGGCGCATTTCGCTGGATGGCATACGCAATGTTGCATAGACGCCTTCCTTAGCAACCAACTGAACAGCCATACCGGCCGAACGAGCAACGCGGCCACCTTGGCCTGGGCGAAGTTCGATGTTGTGCACGACGGTACCTACTGGCATGTAACGAAGTGGCAATGCATTGCCCACTTTGATGTCGGCCTTCGGGCCGCTCTGCAGACGCATGCCAACTTCAAGACCCTTCGGGGCCAAGATGTACGACTTGCTTCCGTCTTCGTAATGCAAGAGTGCGATACGACATGTGCGGTTCGGGTCGTACTCAATTGCGGCGACCTTTGCTTCGTACTCGTCGGTGACGCGCTTGAAGTCGATGAGGCGGTACTGCTGCTTGTGTCCGCCACCTTGGTGACGTGAAGTGACGCGACCATAAGCGTTGCGGCCACCGGCAGATGTCTTTTTCGAGAGCAGCGACTTTTCAGGCGTGCTCTTAGTGATGTCAGCGAAGTCGGACACCGTCTGGAAACGGCGGCCCGGGCTGGTTGGTTTGCGTTTGCGAATACCCATGTTCGTCCTTTTTCAGCTCGTTCTAGTTCTCGAACAGCGGGATTTCATTGCCCGCTGCGAGGGTGACGATGGCCCGTTTGGTGTCTGGGCGCTGACCACGGCGATTGGTGCCGCGAGTCTGGCGCATTTTGCCACGACGGTTGAGAGTGTTGACGCGCGTGACCTTGACATTCCAAATGGTCTCGATGGCGTCGTGAATTTCTGGCTTGCTGGCATCCGGGTGTACTTCAAATGTGTACGTTCCCTTGTCCATCAGCGAATAGCTTTTTTCCGAAATGATCGGACGCAAGATGATGTCGCGTGGGTCTTTCACTTTGCGGCCTCCTTGACCTTTGGCAAGCTGCTCTGTGTAAACACGAGCCAGTCGTTGCACAACACGTCGTATGCATTGAGCTCGCCGGTCTCGACAACCTGCACCTTGGTGAGGTTGCGGAACGACTTCGCTGCATTGACATCGGTGCGATCGATAACGATCATGATCTTTCCGTCTAGCCCAAGCGAGTTGAGCAACAACGAAGCATCTTTAGTGCTTGGCTTGTCGAACGAGAACTTGTCGACGACAACAACTTTGTTGTCGAGCGCGCGGTCGGACAATGCCGAGCGAAGCGCCAACGCAATCATTTTCTTTGGTGTGCGCTGCGAGTATTTGCGTGGCTTCGGGCCAAGAGCAACTGCACCACCGCTGAAGTGTGGAGCGCGGATCGAACCCTGACGAGCGTTACCCGTGCCCTTCTGGCCGAATGGCTTGATGCCACCACCGCGAACTTCGGAACGAGTTTTGGTGCTCTGCGTGCCGGAGCGACGGTGTGCCAGCTGTGCGGTGACAACTTGGTGCATCACTGAAACGTTTGGCTCAATACCGAAAATTGATTCTGGCAATGTTGCCGAACCGGTTTTAGGAACCGAAGGGGAAGTTGTTTTCGCTGCAGCTTTTTTTGCAGCTGGCTTAGCGGCTGCTTTCGTTGCTGTTTTCTTCGCAACTTTCTTTGCTGCTTTCTTCACTGGTTTTGCTGATGCCATCGCGTTACTTTCCCTTCACCGCGTTGCGCACAATCACGACGCCGCCGTTTGGACCAGGCACTGAGCCCTTAACCAACAGCAAGCCACGCTCGAGATCGGCCTGGACTACTTCAAGATTCAAAGTGGTTGTCTGCTGATGACCCATGTGGCCAGCCATGCGCAAACCTTTGAATACACGACCTGGAAATGAACACGAGCCGATGGAACCAGGAGCACGGTGGTGCTTGTGGTTACCGTGGCTGGCGCCCTGGCCGCGGAAGTTGTGGCGCTTCATACCGCCAGCAAAACCTTTACCGCGACTAACGGCGGTGACATCCACGCGCTCGCCAGCAACAAGTGTGTCCACGGCAATTTCTTGTCCGACAGCAAAACCATCAACCGAATCGAGACGAAGCTCGACGAGGCGACGACCTGCCGCAACACTTGCCGCAGCGAAGTGACCGGCTTGCGCCTTGGTCAACTTCTTTGGATCCTTTTGTCCGTAGGTGACTTGCAGCGCTGAGTAACCATCGCGCTCGCCTGTCTTTACCTGAACAACGCGAGCGGGTTCGACGCGCAACACCGTCACGGGGATAACGCGCTGGTCGTCGCCCCATACCTGTGTCATGCCGACCTTTTCGCCGACGATTGCTTTCTGTGCCATAACAGCAACCCTTTTCTTGTTTGTGTAGATCGATGTACCAGTAACTTCCTCACGCTCAATCGGTTCCGTTCACGGAAATGCTCCGCTCGGCAAAAGCCGGCGGAGCACCGAGATCGTTGTTGCTGCTAGGTCCCCCGAATCAAGCGGGGCTCTCGCAGACGTCGATTGTGGCGTCAGTTCATTACTTTGGGCTTTCTCCAGCAACGCGCCAGATAAGCCGTTTATACGGACTTGGAACTCTATCGGCGGCCATTCCCCACTCCCAACGCCAAACGGGAAGGGATATTGGCCCTGATTTCGGGTTTATTCGTCGACCCTGGCTACCAAGGTGGCCGACACGGTCAGTCGAGTGCCGGCCCTCAAAATGAGGATTTCCACGGTTTGGCCAGGCGCGGCGTCGCGAATTGCCGCCACCAGGCCCACTTGGCCGTCGATTGGCTCCCCGTCCACGCTGAGCACGATGTCGTCTTCCCTGATTCCGGCCTTATCGGCTGGGGAATCTGGCTGGACGCTGGTGATGATGGCGCCCTGGCCCCCGTCGTTACGTTCGGCCAGGCCCACGCCCAGGAACCCTTCTTCCCGCGTTCCGCCATTGGCAAGCCCGCGAAGTTGCTCGATGACGGGGATCAGCTCGTCGACCGAGATGGAAAACCCAATGTTGCTGGCAGCCGACGTGGCGTCGCTGCGAGCCACCGCCGTATTGATGCCCACAACTTCTCCGCGCATATTGACGAGCGGGCCACCCGAGTTGCCCGACGAAATTGGCGCATCGGTCTGGATCAATCCATTGAGTGCGCCGGAATCGGTGATGATGGTGCGCTTCAGTGCCGACACAATGCCGGACGTAACCGATGGGCCACCGTCCAAGTCGAGCGCATAACCAATTGCAACCACGGCATCGCCCACGCGCACCGAACCAACTTGCGCAAACAACGCTGGCTTCAAACCAGTTGCATCAATCTTTAGAAGCGCAAGGTCGTTGCCTGGGTCGCTTGCCAAAATTTTTGCCTCACGCGGTTCGGTCTCACCCGCGAAACGAACCTTCACAGTGGTTGCGCCTTCAACAACGTGCGCATTCGTCAAAATTTCGCCGTCGGCCGTGAGCACTACACCAGTTCCTGTTGCTTCGCCCGAGCTGAACTCGTCCGAAACCTCACTCGAAATAGTGACAACGCTGTCGGCCATTGCATTTGCAACTTGCGCAATAACGGTGTCACCAACTGCCGAATCGCTTGCACCAACTTCACTTGTCACGATTGGCGTGTTCGACGAACCAACGCCACCCGAGCTGCCAATTGAAATGTTCCATTCATCGGCAGCAATCGATCCACCAATACCCCCAGCAAAACCAATCAGCAACATCGACAACACAAGCAACAATGGTTTGCGTCGTGCGCCAACGCTTCGGGCCTGGTGCTCTGCAAAGTCCACCTGCGGCGGCGGAAACGCCTGAGATTGCGGCGCTCGGTTCATTGTTTCGAGAAGCGAATTTGGTTGCTCATCTTGGGGGTTCGACCATTCAGCCATAACTTGAGTTCTAGCGTAAAATTCTTCACAATTCGCTGTGCCGCACGGCATTCTTGCCCGATTCTTGAATTCCCTCGTTTTCCCCGCGCTGGGCAACTAGGTTCGCCCCCGTGAGTTCTGCACATTCGCCCATCCGCATCCGCCGCGCAACCGTTGCCGACGCCGACGCAATTGCCGAGATTTACAACCACGAAGTGGAGTTTGAAACCTCAACTTTCGATCTGGTTCCACGAACCCTTGCCGCACAGAAAGAATGGATCGAGGCTCGTAGTGGTGCATTTTCCGCCATCGTTGCCGTCGACGAAAACGATGCCGTCATCGGCTTTGGCGCACTCAGCGAATACCGCGACCGCGCCGCGTACAAGACATCCGTCGAAAACTCTGTCTATGTTCGACGCAATCTCTCACGCTCGGGAATTGGAAAACTGATTCTCACCAACTTGCTTGAGCAAGCAGCCGACTCGGGTTTTCATGTGGTGATGGCACGCATCGAGGCATCAAGCGATGCATCGCGCGGGCTACACGCCGCGTGCGGCTTTCAACTTGTTGGAATCGAGCGCGAGATCGGTCGTAAGTTTGGCAAGTGGCGCGACGTAGCGATCATGCAAATTGTGTTGCACGAGCGCCAGTAGCGCGCTTGCGAACTTAACTGTTCTGGATCTTGATTTCGATGTCGACACCGGCAGGCAACTCGATGCGCTGCAGGCTGTCGATGGTCTTAGCATTTGGCTCGACGATGTCGATGACGCGCTTATGAATGCGCATCTCAAAGTGCTCTCGCGAGTCTTTGTCGACGTGTGGCCCACGGATCACCGTGTAACGGTGTTTGTCCGTAGGCAACGGGATCGGGCCGCGAACCGTCGCGTTGGTGCGAGCAACAGTCTCGACGATCTTTTTTGAAGACTCGTCGATGATCTGGTGATCGAACGCCTTGAGACGGATGCGAATGCTAGATGCCATGAGTAACGAGTTACTTCAGGATCTTGACGACGCGACCAGCACCTACGGTGCGGCCACCTTCGCGGATTGCGAAACGAAGACCTTCGTCCATGGCGATTGGCTTGCCCAATTCCACGGTCATCATCACGTTGTCACCAGGCATCACCATTTCGGTGCCCTTTGGCAACTCGACGGTTCCGGTTACGTCTGTGGTGCGGAAGAAGAACTGTGGACGGTAGTTGTTGAAGAATGGCTTGTGACGGCCGCCTTCTTCCTTCGTCAACACGTACACCTGACCTTCGAAGTTGGTGTGAGGTGTGATTGAACCTGGAGCACAAAGCACCTGGCCACGCTCAACATCTTCCTTCTTGGTACCGCGAAGAAGTGCACCAATGTTGTCGCCTGCTTGACCTTCGTCGAGCAACTTGCGGAACATTTCAACACCTGTGCAAGTGGTTTTCTGTGTGTCACGGAGACCAACGATTTCGATGTCGTCGCCAGTGTGAACCTTGCCCTGCTCTACCTTGCCGGTAACGACGGTGCCGCGACCAGTGATGGTGAACACGTCTTCAATTGGCATGAGGAATGGCTTGTCAAGTTCACGCTTTGGCTCTGGGATTGCATCGTCGCATGCGCGGATCAGGTTCATGACCTGCTCTTGTGCATCGGCGTCGCCCTGCAGTGCCTTCAAAGCGGAAACGCGCACGACTGGTGCGGTGTCGCCTGGGAACTCGTATGCGTTGAGCAAGTCGCGAACTTCGATTTCGACGAGCTCGAGGAGCTCTTCGTCTTCAACCATGTCGGCCTTGTTCAAAGCAACAACGATGTATGGAACGCCTACTTGGCGAGCGAGCAACACGTGCTCACGCGTCTGTGGCATTGGGCCGTCGGTTGCAGCAACCACGAGGATTGCGCCGTCGACCTGTGCAGCACCGGTGATCATGTTCTTGATGTAGTCGGCGTGACCTGGCATGTCGACGTGTGCGTAGTGACGCTTCTCTGACTCGTATTCGATGTGCGCGATGGAGATCGTGATACCACGAGCCTTCTCTTCTGGCGCCTTGTCGATCTGGTCGAAAGCGGTGACCTCGGCCAGACCCTTGGTTGCCAAGGTGGCGGAGATTGCAGCGGTCAATGTGGTTTTGCCGTGGTCGATGTGACCCATGGTGCCGATGTTGACGTGTGGCTTATTGCGCTCGAACTTTGCCTTAGACATTGCTACTCCTTGTTGCTTTTCTCTTTGTTTTTAAAATGAATAGATCTTGGAAGTGAGTGCGGGCTATTCGCCACGTACTCGCTTGATGATTTCCTGTGCAATTACTTCAGGGACCTGCTGGTAACTATGGAACTGCATCGTGTAGGTAGCACGACCCTGAGTGCGCGAACGCAGGTCTGTACTGTATCCGAACATTTCCGAAAGCGGCACTTGCGCCTTGATGTTCTGGGCGTTGCCATTGGCTTCCATGCCCTCGATACGGCCACGGCGGCTGGACAAGTCGCCCATTACGTCGCCCATGTAGTCGTCTGGGGTCACTACTTCCACGCCCATGATTGGCTCCAAAATGATGGGGCCGGCCATTTGCGCTGCCTTACGGAAAGCCATCTGGCCCGCAATTTTGAACGCCATTTCGCTGGAGTCAACGTCGTGGTACTGACCGTCGACGAGCGACACCTTGACGTCCACCGTTGGGTAACCAGCAAGCACGCCGTTGTCGAGAGCCGACTGGATGCCTTGGTTGGTTGGCTGAATGTATTCGCGAGGAATGCGACCACCGGTGATGTCGTCTTCGAAGACATAACCGCCGCCGACGCCGCTTGGCTCGACAGTGATCTTGACGACTGCGAACTGACCGGAACCACCCGACTGCTTGATGTGGCGGTATTCGACCGACTCGACTTTTTTGGTGATGGTCTCGCGGTACGCCACTTGTGGCTTACCAACGGTTGCATCGACACCGAATTCACGCTGCATACGGTCGACAAGAATTTCGAGGTGCAACTCGCCCATTCCTGAAATAA
>CAZNBF010000054.1:0-7321 GCA_964571325.1 uncultured Acidimicrobium sp. | reverse complement strand
GTGGCGCCAGGGCGCACCGCTTTGTACATATTCGGGGCCGTTTTTTCCACCATCGTGTTGTTGTTCGTGGGCATTTTGTTATTCCGCATGATTGGCGGCAATTCCTCCAACTCGCTCACCGTTCCCGACATCACCAACCGCACATTGGCCGAGGCCAGCCAAGTGCTGCTTGATATGGGACTCACACCTATTCCCGATGCGGTTGCAAAAGATGGTGTCGGCGACGACGTGGTGTATGCCCAGAGCCCGCCACCAAATGTTGGGGCACGCGAAGGCGACGTTGTCACAATTACTTACAACCCCGCGCGCGCACTTGTTGTTGTACCTGCAATTCAGGGCCTGCTGATCACCGACGCGACGGCACAACTTGCCCCGCTTGGCTTGCAACTCACCATCAGCGGAAAGCTCAACGACCCAACCATTCCTATTAACCAGATCATCTCGCAAGACCCGCCGGCAAACACTGAGGCCCGCTCTGGTTCGGCCGTCAGTGTTGTTGTCTCTGGTGGCGCTGGCGACTTAGTGGTGCCCAACATTGAAGGGCAAGTGTCATCCGCTGCTCAGCAACTACTCACTACCGCCCCATACAACTTTGTTGTCACTGTGGTTGAAGAGCCAAGCACCACTGTTGAAAAAGGCCGCGCCATTCGTACCGACCCAGTGATTGGTTCGCCGATTGGTAACGCGGCAACCATCACCCTTGTGATCTCTAGTGGTTCGACAAAAGTTGTTGTACCCGACGTGGAAACAATGACCGAAGTTGATGCGCAGGCCGCGCTGAACTCGGTGGGGCTCGTGTGGGAAATGCGTTATGTCAACGTGTTGTCGGGAGATGCAAACGAGGGCCGAGTGATTTCACAAACACAGCAACCCGGTTCGTCCGTTGCGCCAGGGTCGAAAGTGACGCTGGTAGTGGGGCGAGTAACTACGCCTTAGTGGTGCAGCGTGCAACAAAGTTGCGCAACAAATCGTGGCCACATGTAGTGAGAATGCTCTCTGGGTGAAACTGCACGCCCTCCACGTCTAACGACTTGTGGCGAACACCCATGATCATTCCGTCGTCTGTGGTGGCGGTGATGCTTAACACTTCTGGAAGCGTTTCGCGCTCGATAATCAACGAGTGATAGCGCGTTGCGGCAAGCGGGTTGGGTAGGCCAACAAACACGCCTTCGTTGTTATGCGAAATAGGTGATGTCTTGCCGTGCACCAAATGCGGGGCACCAACAACGTTGCCGCCATACACCTGGCCGATGGCTTGATGACCAAGACACACCCCAAGCACTGGAACAACGCCGGCAAATGCGGTGATGGCTGCACACAACATGCCTGCGTCCTCTGGCCTGCCCGGGCCGGGCGAGAGCAACACGCCGTCTGGCGACAATGCGCGAGCTTCGTCAATAGTGATGGCGTCGTTGCGCACAACGATTGGCTCGACACCCAGTTCGCCAAGGTATTGCACCAAGTTGTACGTGAAGCTGTCGTAATTGTCGATAACCAGCACGCGAGTCACCCCGTCATCTTGGCAGCACAAGTGCCGAGCCGAAACCTGTTTTTGGCTTTACACTGAAGTACTCATGGCGCCCTCAAAACGACGCACCGGTGGTCGAACCACTCCAAAAGGCACAAAGCCTGGACAACAGTCGCACAAGCAGCACGGCAACCCAACGGCCGAGGCCTCCTCGCGTTACACGCCGCCTATTGCCCACAATGTGCGTGTTAGCCCACAGTGGGTTCCCATCTTGATGTTCGCGCTGCTGGGTGTAGGCGCCGTTGTGATTTTGTTTTATTACCTTGGCTTTGTGCCGGGTGGCCGCAGCAATTGGTATCTCTTTGGCGGCCTCAGCATGGTTTTAGGCGGCCTTTTCACCGCCACCAAATATCACTAACGCGTCACTCGATCGGCGCAACAAGATCCATGTCTTCGAGGCAATGCCTCGGTGGGGGCGGGTCCTGATCTGGTGCCATCACCATGCGTAACTCCACACCGCATACGCCACATCGGTAGCGAACATTGATGCGTCGCATTTCTCCTGCGGGCGGTGGCGGTGGAAGTGTCGACGTCATCGACTTCAACATTCCGATACCGGTGCGCCAGATAAGCAGTAACAGCACAACCCCGACAAGGAACCAGATAATGGTTCCGAACATGTTGGTTGTTGTTGTCTAGAGGCGTTCGATGATGGTGGCATTGGCCATGCCGCCACCTTCACACATGGTTTGCAAACCGTAACGACCACCGGTGCGCTCTAGTTCGTTGAGCAGTGTGGTCATCAAACGTGCGCCAGAAGCGCCGAGTGGGTGACCAAGTGCAATGGCGCCGCCATTGACGTTGACCTTGCTCATGTCTGGGTGCAGTTCTTTTTCCCATGCCAACACCACCGAAGCAAATGCTTCGTTGATTTCGACCAAGTCGATGTCGTCCATGGTGAGGCCGGCGCGCTCGAGAACGCGCTTTGTTGCCGGAATTGGTGCGGTCAACATGAAGCGTGGGTCTTCTGCTGCCATTGCGAAATTGACGAAACGGGCGCGTGGCTTCAAGCCAAGCTTCTTTGCACGCTCTTCGCTCATGATCAAAATGGCCGACGAGCCGTCGGTGATCTGTGAAGAGTTGCCAGCAGTTACGCGGCCGCCTTCTTCCACCGCGCGGAACGGCGGCTTCAGTTGGCTCAGTTTTTCAACTGTGGTGTCGCGAATGCCTTCGTCGGTGGTCATCATTGCGCCATCGGCATCGACAACGGGGATGATCTCGTTTTGAAAACGTCCTTCGCGAGTTGCGCGAGCGGCGTATTCCTGTGAGCGTGCACCGAATGCATCAAGTTCTTCGCGGCTGATGTTCCATTTCTCGGCAATCATTTCTGCCGAAACACCCTGACCAACCAAACCGCCAACCGACTCGTAACGAGCCTGCACGCGAGGGCCGAATGGGAAACCAAAATTGCGATCGGCAACCGACGCGCCCATTGGAACGCGGCTCATTACTTCGACGCCTGCTGCAACAACCACGTCGTACGCGCCGGCAATAACACCCTGCGCTGCGAAGTGCGCGGCCTGTTGGCTAGAACCACACTGACGATCCACTGTGGTGCCCGGCACCGTGTCGGGCCAGCCCGCGGCAAGCACCGCGTTGCGAGCAACGTTGAGGCTCTGCTCGCCAACCTGCATAACGCAACCCATGACGACGTCGTCGATGGTGGCTGGATCGATGCCGTTGCGTTGCACCAATGTCTGCATGATTTCTGCTGCAAGATCAACTGGGTGCCAGTTCTTCAACTTGCCATTTCGCTTGCCAAGTGGGCTGCGAATTGCATCAACGATTACTGCGGTGGTCATGGTGGACTCCCTTGCTTTTATTGTTGTGGTGGAGACGATGGGACTCGAACCCACGACCCCCTGCTTGCAAAGCAGGTGCTCTAGCCAACTGAGCTACGTCCCCTAAATGGCGAAACATCAGGGTAGCGGTTCGATCACAGCGTTTACCAAAGTGGAGTTCGTAATTCGGTGGGTGTGCCCAAAACGACGGGGGTAGCCTCGCAAGTATGATCGGCGAGCTCATTTATGCCTTCCGCGTGATGCGGCTGCCCCTGCTGGATGCAGGCGGCGCCCCCATTGGCAAGATTGACGACATCGTTGTGGTTTCGGGCCGCGCCACCGAGGCCCCCCGCGTCCTTGGCTTTGTGGCCAGCAGCCAGCGCCGCCGTATTTTCGTGAGCGCCTCGCGCATTGGGTCGCTCGACAACTCGGGCGCCCGGCTCAAAAGCTGGGACGTCGACTTGAACCCGTTCCACCCTCGCGCCGGCGAGCGGCTGATTGGCAAGGACATTCTCGATCAGCGGGTAGGCGAAGAAACCGTGAGCGACGTTGCACTTGGTTTTGTTTCCGGCCGCACGCCTGGTTGGCATATTGCAAAAGTGCGCCTTGCAAAGCGCAGCCTGCGCAACCCCCGACCTAGCTATCGCTTGGTTGATTGGGAACACATTGCCGCATTGTTCGCACCAACCACCGCAATGGCAGCTGAAGCAGCCCGCATGCGCGACATGCACCCAAGCGACGTTGCAATTCTCATTCGTTCACTTCCGCTCGAGCAACGTCGGCTCGTTGCCGAAGCAATGGACGATGAACGCCTTGCCGACGTGCTGGAAGAGTTGCCGGAAGACGAGCAGTTGCGACTGATTGAAGGTCTCGACATGGAACGTCTCACCAACGTGTTCGAAGAAATGGAATTTGACGACCTTGCCGACTTGTTGGTGCAAATGCCTGGCGAACAACGCAGCCGTGTGTTGGAGGCAATGGATGACGACGACGCCGAAACCATGCGCCAGTTGTTATCGCACGCCGAAGGAACCGCGGGCGCGCTGATGTCGCCAGACGTGATCGTGATGTCGCCAGACGCAACCGTTGCAGACGCACTTGCCCGAATTCGTGAACCCGACATTTTGGTTTCAATTGCTGCACAGGTGTTCGTTGCGCACGCACCGCACTACCCACCAACCGGAACCTATTTGGGTGTTGTGCATTTCCAGCGACTGCTCCGCGAATCGCCAAACCTCACGCTTGGACAGTGTGTCGACATGGAGCCAACCATTAGCCCAACCATGGTGGAGCGCGATGTTGCCGTGCGCCTTGCTTCATACAACTTGTTGGCCGTTGCGGTATGCGACGACAACAATCATCTCTTAGGTGCAATCACCGTGGACGACGTACTCGACCGCACGTTGCCCGCCAACTGGCGACGCAACCCAACGCCTGAGGTCATGTCATGAAAAAGCGCGGAGACCTCGCACGTCCACGTCATCGCCGCCCAACACTTGGCGTGCATTACGACCCAGATGCTTTCGGCCAATTCTCCGAAGCACTTGCTCGCTACTTGGGCACCGCTCGCTTCCTCATTGTGCAAACGGTGTTGGTCATTATTTGGATCACTCTCAACGTGGCATTTATTGCCTTCCGGTGGGACCCATACCCATTCATTTTGCTCAACCTGATGTTCTCGGTACAGGCTGCTTATTCGGCGCCGCTTATTTTGCTCGCGCAGAACCGCCAAGAAGAACGCGACCGCCGACAGGCCGAAACCGACCGCGCCGTCGCAGCAAGCACGCAAGCAAACGCCGAGTTTCTTGCACGCGAGCTGGCAAGCGTGCGACTGGCGTTGTCCAACGTTGTGACAACCGATGAATTGCGCGAACAGCTTGAAGAAGTGGTGAAGCTACTTGCCAATAAAGGCAACGTGGTCGACCGCAATTCGTAACGCTGTAGCAAATTTGTCGGGCGCGTTCATCACGGCCATGTGATCGGCGTCCAACGACACCACATGTGCTGCCGTTGCGCCCGCTAGTGCGTGTTGCTTGTGTGGCGGAACCAACGTGTCCTTCGTGGTTACCACCACCGCAACGGGAACGTCGATGCCTCGTGCCCACTCGCGCGCGTCATAACGCGACAGTGCTCGACCGGCCTGATTAATCGCCCACGCATCATTGCGACGAGTTTCTCCAACAATCCACGGACGTAGTGAAGCAATCTCGCTCTTACGTCCCATTGCCCGACGTACCACTCGAGAAATAACGGCGGGTGTGCTCACCATTCTGAAAACTGGTGCCAAGAGCCTTCCAACACGCCAGCGATTTCGTTCGGCCCGTGTTGCACACCACTCCAGCGCTGTTGCACACAACACAACACTTGCCACCACCTGCGGATGTCGGCGCCACAACAACATGCCAACCGGCCCGCCCATGGAGTAACCCACCACTACAACGCTGGCGATGCCAAGTTGCGCCAACACCATGGCCGCATCATCGGCGCAGTCCTCCAGTGTGAACGGCGTTTGCGAACGCAAACCACGGCCGTGACCACGATGATCAATAGCGACAAACGAGTACTTCTCGGCGAGTTGTCGATAGGCAGAGAAAAAGTTGGTATCGGCGCAGCCAGTCCAGCCGTGCAATAACAGCAGTGTTGGTGCCGACGGATTGCTGTGCTGAAATCGTCGCACAAAAAACTCGCCTCGATTTTCAACAGTAACTATTTGCGAATCAGGCAACCACGGAAGTGATGGTTCGTTCTGCGGAGATTTTTTGCGAATTACTGACACGATGAACACCTTCCAATGAGATCCAGGCGATGCCTGTCCAGTGTGAAACCCTCTCGCTTCGCCAACTTGCCAAGCGCGTTATCCAGTTCGTGTTCCAACGCATCGGGCACCACCACGTCGCGCACCGCGCCACACGAAGAACACAGCAAGTGGTGATGGTGGCCGGTTAGGTGTTCGGCCAATTCGTACCGCGCCTGATCCCCTGTCGTCACCACCTTTGAAACAACCCCAGACTCCTCAAGCACGACCAAGTTTCGATACAGCGAGCTCTGCGGCAAGTCGTTTCTGCGCTCCAACAGATCTGCAATCGACATTGGTTGGCCTACACCTGCCAACAAATCGATGATGGTGCGCCTTTTGGTGGTGTAACGCTGCCCCGCCACACGTAGACGCTCGGCCACTTCTCCATGAATGTCCGAGTGCGCGTGCGAAACCACAGTCAAAATCTAACTGCGTTGAGTGAAGTTATGCGCCAACGAATTGGTGGATGTGCAGCCCGGCATCGGCCACGTTGCGCAGTAATTGTACGTTTGGCATTTCGTTTCCTCCAAGCACATGTGCGCCAACTGCCGAAATGTTGTTGTGAAGTATTGCGTTCGTTGTTGTAGCAGCAACGATGGCAGCAATATGTGCAAGGCGCTCGGCAACACCCACAATCTCCATCGCACGAGAAACACCACGCATGCCACGCACCTCAATGCGCACAGCACCCATGCCACCTTCTGCGTTGGGTGGGGCAAGCATTGGCAGGCGTGCAGTAAACCTGTCTCGGCGGGTTGCAGATATGCGCGCCGAGATTCTTTGTAATTGGGGCATTGCCCGATGCAACAGCAACGGGTCTGCCACTTCTGCCCGATAGCAGTCGTATGCGCCTACTGGTTCTGGAAACCAACACAATTCGCGCCCACTGCCCGACGGACGGCGCAGCCAACTGCCGTCGTGCCAACCAATAGATGAACCCGCCAATGCAGAGTGATGCTGCCTCGCGCAGTCCGGGCCTCCAGTGCCATGCACTGCAACATGTGCCTCGTCGATCGAGTCAAACTGTGTTGCCAGGTGAGCAAGCAATAAACCAGTGAGCCCGGGCGATGCCGCTGCACCCACAACCAGTAGGCGATTGTTTTGTGTGGCTAGATCGTTTAGGTCGAGTAGTGCCGTTGTGTCGTCAACGTCATCGCTCATTGAAACAACATGTGCGCCTGCCTGCACAAACGAAAGTGCAAGTTCGTTGTGTGG
>CAZNBF010000053.1:0-7344 GCA_964571325.1 uncultured Acidimicrobium sp. | reverse complement strand
GATATTGCTGGGCCAATGTGGAGTGATAGCGATAGTGGTTGGTTGCAAAAGGGTATGACCGGTTACGGAACCCGATTGTTAATAGACACGGCGCTTAACTTCAAGCGCCCCACGCGCTAACCGCGAGGAATTAGTCCTTCTGGGTGCCCACTTTGATGTCGCGAAACGCCGACTTGGAGTCGATGCCCACATCTTTTGGAAGCCCCAGCACTCGCTCGCCAACGATGTTGCGCATGACCTCGTCGGAGCCTCCGGCAATTCGCATGCCCGGTGCGCCGAGCAATAACTGGCTCCAGGCGTAGGTGCCCCACTCGCCAGTATCGACAACGAGTTTTGCACCGAGAACATGGGCGACGAGGTCGTTCATGCGCTTTTGGTTGTCGACAAGAGCCATCTTGCCGATTGACATTTCGGGGCCAGGAAGTTGTCCTGCTCGCATTTTGTCGGTTGCGCGTTGGCTAGTGAAGCCTGCGACACGGGTGTTGATGTACAAGTCGGCAAGCATGTCGCGCACGATTGGGTCCTTATCAAGCTCGTAATGACGAATCATTGCGAGAAGACGCGTGTACATGTTGTTTTCGCCGCCGTCGCTAGAGCCGATTGATGCGCGTTCGTTCATCAATGTGGTGAGCGCAACGTTCCATCCATTATTCACTTCGCCCAAACGGTGATCATCGCGCACGCGTACTTCGTTGAAGAACACTTCGTTGAAGCTTGCGCCACCTGTCATTTGTCGAAGCGGACGAATTTCTACACCTGGTGCACGCATGTCGACAATGAAGCCAGTGAGGCCTTTGTGTTTTGGCAGCGATGGGTCGGTGCGGCAAATGATTTCGCCGATGTCGGAAAACTGAGCGCCCGATGTCCACACCTTTTGTCCGGTGATGAGCCACTCGTCGCCGTCGCGTTCGGCTTTTGCTTGCACCGAGGCCAAGTCGCTGCCAGCGCCGGGCTCGGAGAACAATTGGCAACCAACAATGTCGGCACGCCACATGGCACGGATGTATTTTTCTTTCGCGACGTCGGAGGCATGAGCCAAAATTGTTGGGGCAACCATGCCAAGGCCAATTTGGAAGACGCCGAGTGGGGCAGTGCGATACTCGCGCTCGACTTGGTTGTACGCGCGCTCGTGGGCATTCGAAAGCCCTGCGCCGCCGTATTCGGTCGGCCCAGTTATCCAGCCAAAACCATTGTCGAAACGTTTCGCCTGCCATTCCTTGGCTTTACGCAGCACTTCCATTTCCGCTTCGCGGCTGCGCTCCTCGAACATGGAAACGTTGTCGGTTCCTTCGCCCCATGTGAATTTCTTCTTGACTTCCTTGCGCTCCGCATTGGCCTCTAGAAAGACGCGGGCTTTGGACGCAAAATCTTCGACACTCATTTGGCTCGTCATGACCTCAACGGTAGTGGCGCAGGACTGTCGCCGAGAAGGCGAGCCAACTAGTCTGTGGGGCATGGGTCAGCCAGTTTCAGTCATTCAAAAACCAACCGCCACACCTGGGCGAATTCGCTTTGAAATCAATCGTTCGCTCACGGGCATGGGCCACGAGCACTACGCAGACGGCGCATCGGCCACCGGCACCAAGCCCGCCGATGTGCTTGCGCAACGCATGTTTGCCACAGGCAAGGTGTCGTCGGTGCATGTATTTGGAAACATGATCACCGTCGACGTCATTGAGGGGGCAAGCAATAACGGCCTTTCCACCATCGTCGAGGACTTGTATCAATACTGGAAGCCAGGCATGGAGCCGCCTTCAATTGAAGAACTGATGAGCAAAGTTCCGAAGAGCGCCGAGCCAGCCGCAGCCGCAGTTGCCGATGCCGGCGGCGCGCCGCTGAGCGCGGAAGCAAGCAAGATTCCTGCAGCGCTACTTGCCCGCAGTCAGGCCGCGCTTGCGAAGGCCCGCGCGAACAAAGGATAGATGGTGCGATTAGTGGTACAGGATGAAAGACTCCGTGCCAATGGCTAATTCGGATGTTTCCTTGCACGATGTTGCGGAGATGCTCGACGTCCATTACATGACCGTGTATCGCTATGTGCGACAGGGGCAGCTACCTGCTACCAAAGTCGGCCGTTCGTGGTACGTGAAGCCTTCCGACTTGGAACTGTTTCGTGATGCCAAAGTGCACACTTCCGAGGTTTCCGAAGGTGGCAGAAAAGTAGCACCGTGGGCGGAGCGCCTTGAGGCGCAACTTATTCAGGGCGACCAACGTGGTGCGGCCGAAATCATGGAAGCAGTGTTGCGCTCGGGGCACGACTTGTATTTTCTTTATTTACAGGTGTTGTCACCTGCGATGGGTGCGATCGGCGCAAAGTGGGCGGCTGGCAACCTAGAGATTTTTGTTGAGCATCGGGCAAGCAACATTGCGCTGCGTTTAATCGGTCAATTTGGGCCGCGGTTTGCACGACGCGGAGTTTCGAAGGGCACGGTTGTGCTTGGTTCGCCAGCAGACGAGATGCATACGTTGTCGACGTCGATGGTTGCCGACTTGATTCGTCTTGAGGGTTGGAACGTTTCCGATGTTGGTGCGAATATGCCGGCCGAAGCATTTGCTGAAGCGATTCGTCAGGGCGAAGATGTTGTTGCGGTGTGCATTGGCGTGACCATGCCTGGGTCGCTTCCTGCTGCGCAAGCAACGATTGGTGCCATCAGAAAAGTGGTGCCGCGAGACTTGCCGATTTTGGTGGGTGGCGCAGGTGTGGCCAGCGATGAAGTTGCTCGCGAGCTTGGGGCCGATCGACGTTCGGGAAGCGTGTACGAGTTGATTGAGGTACTGGGAGAAGTAGCCCACCGCAGTTAGGGCCCCTGACTACTACGAACATATGTTCGCTACAATGAGGGAATGCGTGTTGATGTAACAAGCGACAGCCTGCTTCGGATGAGCCATGTCGCGCCACCAACCTTTCCCGTTGTGCAGTCCCTCCAATCGTTGTTTCCCGAGGAAGCACTTGTTCGTGGCCGCACCGTGTTGTGCAGTGGCGATGCGGCGGTGTCGCTTGCGTTGCGCGTGGTGGCGGCTGCAACACAGGCCGGGTCGTGGCTGGGGGTTGTTGGTGTCGCTCATTTTGGATTGATGTCGGCATGCGAGCAAGGCGTCGCACTGCAACGCATGGTGCTCGTTACGCCAACAGCCAACAAACGCGAGTGGGCCAGCACCGTTGCCGCTGTTGCTGATGGTTTCGAACTGATTATGTTGCAAGTTCCGCATGGCGTGGGTGTTGCCGACGCGCAGCGCGTTCAGGCCCGCATTCAATCTCGACGCAATGTTCTTGTGCTTATCGACACTGCTCGAAAATCGGCACCGCAATCTGTATTTCAACCAGATGTTGTGCTGCATACCAATACAACAAAATGGCACGGCATAGAGCAAGGCGCGGGGTATGTGCAGAGCCGCGAAATTTCTGTTGCGGTGAGTGGTAGGCGGGTGCCAAAGGCAGTACAGCGCACCGTGCATCATGTTGGCTGAAACAACACGCGTTGCCGTACTGGAATGCATCGACTGGCCGGCAGTTGCGGCACAACACGAATTACGTTCGCGCGGGAAAGAGCATGGAGCAGTAGCCGTACTGCATGCGCAGCGTGTTGTTGCTCGCACATCTGAAGCAGCACGCAATGGCGTATTAGTAGGGATGCGCAGGCGCGAAGCCCAGGCTGCATGCCCTCAGCTGCACATTGCACCCAGCAACCCAGAGCGCGATCGTTTGATGTTTGAGCCTGTGGTGCAATCGGTGGCGCAGTTGGTGCCACTTGTTGAAGTGAGTACCCCTGGAATCATCGTTCTGGCTACACGTGGCCCCTCAAGATATGTCGGTGGCGACACAGCGCTTGCACAGCGGCTGCACGCGATGGTGGAACATGTTCTTGTCGGCATGGGCAATGCCGGTGTCGCTTCATTCGGCGTGGGCGTTGCCGACGGTCGTCTTGCAGCACACGTAGCGGCGCGCCACGCAGCAACTATCGGTGGATGGCATGTGGTGGATATCGGCGCTAGTCAGCAATGCTTGTCGCAATTACCAGTTGCAGTGCTTGCCGACTTTGCAGAGATTGATCGGAGCGTGGTCTCGCTGCTGCAGCGTCTGGGCATTGCGCATCTTGCCGACATCGCTGCAGTGCAACTCTCTGTGCTTACCGGGCGCTTCGGCCCTGTGGGCGAAGAGTTGCATCGTTTGGCTCGCGGTATCGATCGCCATCCACCAGTCACTGTTGCGCCGCCACCAGACCGCGCAAGTGTTCACCGATTTGAATTGCCAGTCGAGGACATCAACACCGTTGTTTTCGCTGTGCGCGTTGTCGCCGACGAGCTTGCTGCGCACCTCGGTGCTCATGGCGCAAGTTGTGTTCGGTTGCACGTATGTCTGCAAACCGATCACGGCGAGCAAAGCGAGCGAGTGTGGTACCAACCGGAAGGCCTCACTGCCGCTGCAATGGCCGAGCGGGTTCGGTGGCAGATGGAGGCCTGGGTGGCTACGCGAGGGGTAACCAGCGGAGTGGTGTTGGTGCGGCTTTCTCCAGTGGGGGTAAGGGCCAGAGAGGGGCGGCAATTGGGTTTGTGGGGCGGCAGTTCCGAGGCCGACGAGTGGGCGGCGCGGGCCGTAGAGCGCCTGGCGGCGTTGCTTGGCCCACACTCGGTACACGTTGCCGAGTGGAAAGGTGGCCGTGATGCCGGTGAAGTTTTTGTTCTTGCGCCAACAGCAGTGATCGACATGCAACGACGAAGCGAGTCTGTTGTAACCAACGAACAACAGTGGAGTGGTGCACTGCCAACACCATCACCTTCATTGATTTATGCCGAACCGTTGCCTGCAATGGTTGTTGATGCCGAAGACAATGTGTTGCGTGTAAACGGACGACACGAATTAAGCGCACCTCCGGCTTGCGTTGTTGTTGGTCAGCATCGGTACAGCGTTGTTTCGTGGGCTGGGCCGTGGCCTGTTGAAGAGTGCTGGTGGGACCCACTACGCCACCGCCGTCTTGTGCGAATACAGCTTGTTCTGCAGGGGATTATTGCTGGCGGCCCGCAAGCCGTCTTGCTGGCATTGGAGCACGGCGAATGGTGGGTGTTAGGAAAATTTGGGTGAATTATTTTCACGTACTGCCAGTAGATTTATGCAGCCATGAATCTTCGGATGAAAAAGTCTGACTCGCAAATAGTGCAGGATCTCTTTGCACATTTTTCAGCCGCGATTCCGTGTGACATTCGCGAACGTGAATCGATTGCAAAGTTTTTGGAAATTGTTCCGACACTGACTTCGCCATTCGACGAACATGCCGACCCAACGCACATCACTGGCTCGGCCATCGTGATTGGTAAGCGCGGTGTGGTGTTGCATTTACACAAACGTCTCAACTTGTGGTTGCAACCAGGTGGTCATATCGACGCCGACGAAACACCTGCTGAAGGCGCACTGCGCGAAGCGAGGGAAGAAACTGGTCTCGATGTCAGTCATCCCTCAAGCGGCCCATGGCTCATGCACCTCGACGTGCATGCCGGCCCTCGGGGTCACACCCACCTGGACTTGCGTTACCTGTTGACGGCCCCCGATGACGACCCATCGCCAGGGGCGGACGAAAGCCAGGAAGTGGCATGGTTTGGCTGGGATGAGGCCATAGAGATGGCAGATATTGGCCTCGCAGGAGCACTGAGGGCGGCCCGGCGCCTGGCTTAGGCCGCGTTAATGCGAACATATGTTCGCTACCCTTCGGTGGGTGGAAAGCTATACCAAACAGGCGGATGTTCCCTACGCAGAGTTGCACTGCCGATCTAATTTTTCGTTTCTGCAAGGTGCGTCGCACCCAGAGCAGTTAGTAGAGCAAGCACTTGCAGTTGGGTTGCGTGCACTTGCACTGACCGATCGCAACGGGCTGTACGGCATCGTGCGTTTTTCGGAAGCTGCACGAGCGCTTGGTTTGCCAACAGTATTCGGCGCAGAGTTGCAGTGTGGCACCGCTGGTGATGTGGTGGTGATTGCTCGCAACCCAGTTGGTTATTCGCAGTTGTCGTCCGCAATTAGTTCCGGACAGTTGGCGGGCAGCAAAGAGCACCCCGTATTCGGAGTAGAACAACTCAGCGATTTTTGTGTCGGCAACTGGTGGGTGCTTACGGGCGGGCGAAGCGGGTTGGTATCGCGTGCGCTTACGGAGGACGGGCCGGCGGCGGCAGAACGGCAATTGCAACGACTTGTTTCTTCGTTTGGGCGTCACAACGTTGTTGTCGAGCTGTGGGACCATGGCGACCCACTCGACTCGGTTCGCAACGATGCGCTTGTTGGTTTGGCGCACCGCAACAATTTGTTTTGCGTGGCAACTAACGACGTGTTGTACGCAACACCTGCTCATCATCGACTAGCCACGGCCGTTGCGGCAGTGCGCAATCGTTCCAGCCTTGACGACGTGGACATGATGTTGCCGCCTGCGGCCACCGCGTATCTGCGCAGCGGGGCTGAACAGCGCAGACGATTTGGTCGATACCCGGGCGTTGTCGAGCGTTCTGCACAACTGGCGCAAGATGCCGCATTCGACTTGCGATTGGTGGCGCCGCGGCTGCCGCCTTTTCCGTGCCCCGACGGAATGGATGAAATGTCGTACTTGCGCCAGTTGGTGCAGGTGGGGGCTACTCGCCGTTACGGAGCACGCCCAGCGGATGAAAACGAAGACTTATCGCTACGGGCTCGAGCATGGAAAGTAATTGATCACGAGTTAAGCGTTATTGCGTCACTTGGTTTTGCTGGGTACTTCCTCGTGGTGTGGGACATCGTGCAGTTTTGTCAGCGGTCCAATATCTACTGTCAGGGCCGCGGTAGCGCGGCAAATAGCGCAGTGTGTTACTCGCTTGACATCACGCGCGCCGACGCAGTTTCACTTGGCTTGCTGTTCGAGCGGTTTCTTTCGCCAGAACGAGATGGCCCGCCAGATATCGATATTGATATTGAGAGTGGTCGTCGCGAAGAGGTCATTCAGTACGTTTACCAAAGACACGGCCGGCACCATGCGGCGCAAGTTGCAAACGTGATTACGTATCGAGCCCGTTCTGCGGTACGAGATATGGCTCGCGCGCTTGGTTTTGCACCCGGCCAGCAAGATGCGTGGAGCAAACAAGTTGAAGCATGGGGCGCCCTTGATGCCGGAACAGTGAGTAACGATCACAGCATTCCTCAGTCGGTGCTTGCGCTTGCGCAACAGGTGCAAGACGCACCACGCCATCTGGGCATTCATTCGGGTGGCATGGTCATGTGCGATCGGCCGGTGACAGAAGTGTGTCCCGTGGAATGGGGGCGCATGGAAGGCAGAAGTGTGTTGCAGTGGGACAAAGACGACTGCGCGGCGGCCGGCTTAGTTAAGTTCG
>CAZNBF010000052.1:0-7412 GCA_964571325.1 uncultured Acidimicrobium sp. | reverse complement strand
GCGTACGGAACCGAGTGGGTGACGGGAATGAACTCCACATCGAATGGCCCAATGCGTCGACGCTCGTTGTCGACAACGGTGATCAATTCGGTTTTGCCAAGCAGCCCCGCTTCTTCAATGCGATGTCGCGCCAAACCAAGCGTGACTTTGGAGCCGTAAATGGGAAACGACATGTCGCGCAACAAAAATTGCAATCCGCCTACGTGATCCTCGTGCCCATGAGTCGCGACGCAGGCCTCGATGCGGTCGGCGTTTTCGCGCAGCCATGTGAAGTCGGGAAGCACCAAGTCGATGCCGTGCATGTCGGCGTCGGGAAACATAAGCCCGCAGTCGATAAGTAACAGGCGATCGTCTTGCTCGACAACCATGCAGTTGCGGCCGATTTCGCCGAGGCCACCGAGGAAAATAATGCGAACTGGCGCTGCCATTAGTTGCTTGCTGCGCGAGCGGCACGAAGGTTTTCGAGCACCTTCTTCGCACGTTCTTCAAGGCCGGCAGGTGGCGGGCCCATTGGCAACCTGGCCTCGCCCACTTGCAAACCAAGCACGTTCATCATCACCTTGCTTGGCAGTGGGTTTGGATTGTCGTCGCCGGTTTCGAAAGCAAAACTCTCGAGCATGCGGGCGTTGACACGGCGCGCACCGTCGACGTCGCCCTTTTCCCACAGCGCGAACATCTCTTGATGGTCTTGCCCCGTCCAGTGTGTTGCCACACCGATAACGCCGCTGCCGCCAATTGCCATGAACGGAAGAGTGAGCCCGTCGTCGCCGCTGTACAACTCGAAGCCAGCAGGTGCCTGCGACATGAGCACTGCAGACTCGGCGGGGTTTCCTGCTGCGTCTTTGAGCGCAACAATGTTGGAAACCTCATTGGCCAATTTGAGAATGAGCGAGGTAGCAATTTTGCGGCCCGTGCGCACCGGGATGTCGTACACAACAACCGGCAAGTTGGTTGCTGCCGCCATTGCGCGCATGTGGCCTTCGATGCCCGACTGCGGCGGGCGGTTGTAATACGGAGTCACTGCCAAAATCCCTGCAACGCCAAGCTTGGTTGCTTCCTTGGTCATCAGCACCGAATGCGCCGTGTCATTTGTGCCCGTGCCAGCGATAACTGGGATGGTGACTGCCTCGGCAACTGCTGCAAACAAACTGAGGCGTTCATCGTCGGTAAGTACGGGAGACTCTCCCGTGGTGCCTGCAACAACAAGGCCATCGTTGCCGTTATCTTGCAACCATTTGGCCAGGCGCCGGGCGCCGTCGAGGTTGAGTGAGCCGTCGCTATTGAACGGTGTGACCATCGCAGTGACGACTCGACCGAACCTTGCCATGCGCAAGAGACTATCTAATGCTGGACGATTACTGAAATGTAATTAGTGAGCAGGGGCAAGTTCGGAGCCAAGCTCGAACTTGGTGAACTCCTCGCCTGTGTCCTCATGGTTCTCGAACTGGATGACGTCCATTTCCTCAAACCGACGACGCAACCACTGATCATTACGATCGAGCAGACCAAGCTTCTTGCAGTTCGGAACAATCTTTGCGAACAGCAACTGCTGGAAAAACTTGCGGGTTGGGTCGTTGATGGTGATTGGAACAACATCGGCTGGCTTAACACCCATTCGCTCCCACACTTCTTGTTGCAGGAAGCGGTCGCGCATACGGATGCTGGCTTCGAATGCGAACTCTTGGCGATCGCGAATTTCGGCATCGGTCATGTCGTCGTACACCTCTTTAAGGCTGAGTACGCCGAATGCAACGTGACGGGCTTCGTCGCTCATGACGTAGCGCAGCAACTTCTTCAGCAACGGCTCGCCGGTGAGTTCATGGAGATAACCGAATGCTGCAAGCGCCAAGCCTTCAATCATGATTTGCATACCGAGATATGTCATGTCCCAACGCGAATCCTTGATGATGTCGTCGAGCAACATGCGCAAGTGAGCATTGACCGGATACATGCCGCCCATTTTTTCGTCAAGGTAACGAGCGAACACTTCAACGTGTCGAGCCTCGTCGACTACTTGCGTGCTGGCGTACAACTTTGCGTCGTACCAGGGCACGGTTTCAACAATCTTTGCCGTGCAAATAAGAGCGCCCTGCTCACCATGCAAAAACTGCGAAAGTGTCCAACGACGACTTTCGATGCCAAACTCGAGCCACTCTTTATCGTTCCACTTCGCCAATGGCGTGTTTGCGTACAACGATTCGTCAATACCGCTGCCGATTAAGACCTGATCGGCTGCAATGGTTTTCTCAATGTCGACTTCTGTCTTCCAATCGAGGTCGGTGGAACCGTTCCACTGGCCAGTCTTGGCCTTTTCATAAAGCTTGCGCAACTGTGGGCGCGCGAGTGAATAGTCCCATGTGAAAATGGAGTCGCAGTTGTTTTTTACTGCGTGCTCAACTTCGTTTACGTCGGTGTTTGCGACACTGAGAATTGCTTCAATGTCGTTGATCTCCGAGCGGCCAATGATGGTTTCGTTGCTGTTATGCGTAACGGTCATGGCCATAGCCTATGGCAACTCGGAACCCTGATGTAGTGTCGGAGACGCCCATCCGAGCATCCCGCCGGGCTGGACCAAACACCATGAAAGGCATACCCCATGCGCAAATCCCTTATTGGCATCCTTGCAGTCACCGGCCTCACCCTGGCCGCCTGCGGCGGTAGCGATTCCGCATCCGACACCACGGCAGCAGCCGGCGGTTCGGGCAACGAATGCACCACAGGCAAGACCCTTGCCGAAGGAACACTCACCATTGGCACAGGCAACCCAGCCTTCTCGCCTTGGGTAGAAAATGATGCACCAGAGTCTGGCGAAGGTTTCGAAGCAGCAGTTGCTTACGCCGTTGCCGCAGCAATGGGCTTCGACAACGCAAACGTCGCCTGGGTTCGTACCAGCTTCGACGAAGCAGTTCAACCAGGAGCGAAAAACTTCGACTTCAACCTGCAGCAGTACTCAATCACCGAAGAGCGCAAGCAAACTGTTTCGTTCAGTGATCCGTACTACTCCACCAACCAAGCAATTGTCGGATACGCCGACTCGCCAGCAGTTGGAGCGACAACAGTTGAGGCATTGAAGGAACTGAAGTTTGGCGTGCAGTCCGGCACCACCAGCCTGCAATTCCTCGTCGACAACATTGCACCAACAACAGAGCCATACGCATATGACGACAACGCAGCTGCGAAGGCAGCACTCGAGGCAAAGCAGATTGACGCAATCGTCGTCGACTTGCCAACAGCGTTGTACATCAGCGCAGTCGAAATTGAAGGCTCAACAGTCATTGGTCAGTTCCCAGCCAGCGATGGCATGGCTCCAGATCAATTTGGCTTGGTGTTCGACTTGGACAACCCGCTTGTTGATTGTGTGAACGTTGCACTGCAGTCCATCAAGGACTCGGGCGAACTCGCAACCATCGAACAAACCTGGTTGTCAGACAACATCAGCGCACCAGTCATCAGCCTCGGCTAAGGACTGCCTACGCAACTTCAAACCGAACGCAAAGAGTTCGAACGACGGCAGCGCCGGCGTAGCAACACCATTGCTGCGCTGAGCACTGCCGTCGTAGTTGCGCTACTCATAGTTTTCATCCCCCGCATGCCGCGGTGGGACAGAGTTAAGAAATCGTTTTTCGACTGGGAACGGCTAACCGATTCGTTCCCCCGGCTACTTGAAGCCTTTGTTCTAGACATCAAGATCTTTGCGTGGACGACACCATGCATCTTGATTGCTGCAGTGTTCATCGCCATTGCGCGCAGCACTCGCAACCCTGCTCTCTTCCCCGTTCGTGTGTTCGTCATTGCTTACACCGACATCATGCGTGGCGTGCCCGTCATCTTGTGGATCTATCTGGTGGGGTTTGGTGTTCCTGGCATTGGCTTGGAGCGACCATGGAATTCGCCCCTGATCTGGGGCTCTGTTGCGCTTGGCCTCACCTACAGCGCATACGTGGCAGAAGTATTTCGCGCCGGCATCGACAGCGTGCACGAAAGCCAACGGGCTGCCGCACGTTCGCTTGGGTTGTCCAGCGCCCAGACCATGCGGCACGTCATTTTGCCTCAAGCAATTCGCAGGGTTATTCCGCCTTTGATGAACGACATGGTGAGCCTGCAGAAAGACGTTGCTCTCGTCAGCCTCATCGGCCCTATTGAAATCCTTCGTCAGGCCGGCATCGACAAAGCAAAATTTGCAAACTTCACACCATTCGTTGGTGCTGCACTCATTTTCCTCGCAATCACCATTCCTCTAACGCGCCTCACCGACTGGCTACTTACACGTGAGCGCGACCGCACGGGAGCGAGCAAAGTTCGATGAGCACCAAACTTTCACTGCAATCTGTTGCCAAGGCGTTCGGCACAAATCAAGTTCTTCGCGACGTGAGCCTCGACATCAATACGGGCGAAGTGGTGTCGTTCATTGGCGCAAGCGGCTCGGGAAAGACCACGCTCCTTCGCTGCATCAACTTGCTGGAAACATTGGATAGCGGTTCGATCTTGCTGGACGAAAAAGACATCACTGCCGTTGGGCTAGACGCAAACCCAGTTCGCAGGCGCATCGGCATCGTGTTTCAAAGCTTCAACTTGTTTCCGCATATGAGCATTCGTCGCAACATCACTCTTGCGCTCACTGAGGTATTGAAGAAGTCTGCCGATGAGGCCAACGAAACCGCTTCATCACTTCTTGCCCGCCTTGGTTTAGCCGACAAGATCGACTCGTACCCCGACAGGTTGTCTGGCGGCCAACAGCAGCGCGTTGCCATTGCTCGCGCGTTGGCACTCAACCCCGAAGTGCTGCTGCTCGACGAAATCACCTCGGCGCTCGACCCCGAACTGGTGGGCGAAGTGCTGGATGTCGTGCGCGAACTGAAAGGCAGCGGCATCACCTTGTTGCTTGCCACCCACGAGATGGGTTTCGCCCGAGAAATCAGCGACCGCGTGTGCTTCCTTGCCGATGGAACAGTTGCCGAAGTTGGGCCGCCATCTCAAATACTTTCAAACCCTACGGATGCGCGAACACAACAGTTCTTGCAACGCGTAATTAACGCCGGTCGATTGCGCGGCTAGTTGCCCTCGGGCAACACATAATCCGCGAACTGTTCGCGCAACGTCTTTTTCGAGAATTTGCCGACGCTGGTCTTTGGAACCTCTGGAATAAACACCACGTCATCTGGTATCTGCCACTTGGCTAGCGATGGCTTGATGTGGTCGAGTACTTCTTGCTTTGTCAGTGTCTCGCCTTCCATCAACACCACGCACGCAAGCGGACGCTCCGACCACTTGGGGTGTGGCACGCCAATCACGGCTGCCTCTTTGATCTTTGGATGCGACATCAATTCGTTTTCGATTTCCACCGACGAGATCCATTCGCCGCCCGACTTGATGAGATCCTTCGTGCGGTCAACAAGCCGGATGCGACCCTTCGCATCCACCGTTGCCACGTCGCCCGTGCGAAGCCATCCGTCCTCGGTGAAACTTTCGCCGGCCCTTGCATCGTTGTAATACGTTGACGCAATCCAGTTGCCACTGCACTGCAACTCGCCACTTGTTTCGCCGTCCCATGCAACTGGCGTGGTGGTGCCTGGCTCGACAACTCTCGCATCGACACCAAAAGCAATTTGACCAACAGTGGTTCGTAACTCGGCCTGTTCGGTTTGAGGCAACAACCGATCGGCCGCCGACAACATGCAAACGGCAGCGATTGGACTGGTTTCGGTCATGCCCCACGCCTGCAAAATGGGCAGGCCGGTTTGCTCGCGATATCCCTCGCTCAATGCTTTTGGTACCGCCGAGCCGCCGCACGGAATTGCACGCAACGCCGAGGTGTCTCTGCCCTTCAACTCGGGCAGTACTGCCATCCAAATAGTTGGTACGCCAGCAGCAACCGTCACTTTTTCGTCGACGATCAAGTTGGCAATTGCTTTTCCGGAAAGATCGGGGCCTGGCATAACCAAACTTGCACCAGAAGCAACTGCCGCATGTGCAAGGCCCCACGCGTTGGCGTGGAACATTGGCACGACAGGCAAGATGATGTCGCTCTCGCGCGCTCCAAGTGAGTCGGCAGTCATTGCACCAAACGTGTGCAAGTACGTAGAGCGATGGCTGTACACCACACCCTTCGGGTTGCCCGTTGTGCCACTGGTGTAACACATGCTTGCTGCCAGGTGTTCGTCGGTGATACGAAACTCGACGCCAGGTGTCCCCTTCAGCAGCCCCTCGTAGTCGTGCATTTCAAAACCTTTAACGCTGTCGGGTACATCACCCTTTCCGTCGTCCATGATCACCAGGTGTTTCACCGTGGTGAACGTTGGCAACAATGGCGCGATCAGCGCGAACAACGATCGGTCGATAAAGATGACTTCGTCTTCGGCGTGATTGACGATGTACGTCAACTGCTCGGGAAACAAACGAATGTTGAGTGTGTGTGCAACACGCCCCGTGCATGGTGGGGCGAAGTACAGCTCTAAGTGACGTGCCGAGTTCCAAGCAAACGTGCCAACGCGACCGTCTTTGCTTATTCCCAACTTGTCGAGCACACCGCCAAGTTGGCGCGTGCGCGCAGCCCACTCGCCGTACGTTGTTCGCTCTTTGCCTGTTGCCGTCGCAGTAACAATCGTCTTCTCGCTGTGATATTTCTCGGCGCGCTCAAACAAATGCACCAAAGTCAACGGCGTATCTTGCATTAAACCCTTCACAAAAGTCCCCCTCGTCCCTGCGTGCCATAAAGGTAGCAACTGGGCTACGGTTTGCGGATGCGAAAGGCCGTACTCACGCTTACAACGATGTTGTTTGTGATTGGAACGGTGGGCAGCAATATTGGGCCGGCCCTTGTGGACGAAAAGCCAAGGCTGATTTTGATGCTCAGCTCACGCAACCGCAACCTGTTTGGTTCGGTGCCGTATATCGACCTCGCCTCGTATATCGCCATCGGTTTCGTGCGCATTCTGATCGCCGGAATTGCGTTGTACCTCGTTGGGCGCTGGTACGGCACCAAAGCCTTGGGCTGGGTGGAGGGAAACATGGGCGAACTTCCCGCCATATATAAGTGGACCGAAAGAGCCGTCGACCGTGCCGGCCCCGCAATATTGGTGCTGATGCCCGGCAGCAACATCGTCTGTCTGCTTCTCGGGCATCGACGGATGCCGCCAAAGAAGTTTGTGCCCCTCTTGATGATTGGGATTGCCTTCAAACTGGCGATTCTGTGGCAAGGGGGACGGATCTTTGAGGAACAAATCAAATCGTTCCTCGAATGGATCGAGAAGTATCAGTGGTACGTGGTGGTGGGGTTGTTTGCCATCTCGTTCCTGCAGTCGGCCCGCAAGGGTCGCCCCTCAGCCAAATAACTTCCTACCCCTCTTGCTCGGGCGGAGTTAATTTGGCAGACTCAACAGACCATTTTCAATCAAGGAGACGCCCATGGCAGC
>CAZNBF010000051.1:0-7444 GCA_964571325.1 uncultured Acidimicrobium sp. | reverse complement strand
CTTCGCTGACCACAAAAAGGCCCGCAATATCTAGCTCGATCCAGCGGCCATCCATTTCGAAGCGGTCGGTGCGTTCGTTCATGACCACGCCGTGTTCCATGTCGCCGCTGCTTACTTGATGGTGAATGAGCCATTCGATCTTGGTTGCTTCGGCCATGAACTCGCTCAAAATTGCGATCATTGCATCTTTGCCAAACACCTTGGTGATGGGCACGTTGTCGTATTCGCAGTCGTCACTGACCATGTCCATTGCCGCAGTGAAGTGGCTTTGTTCGATGTTCTCGATGAACCGTGTGACGAATTCGCCCGGATCGGTAATGGTGCTGATGCTTGCTGATGCCATGTCTCTAGTTTGACAGGCGCACCACGCGCAATTGCGCTTATCGAGTGTGTGTGGCCAACCTAATTAGGCAGAATGTGCAACGCGGGCACGAATGCCAATCGGTGCAGCAACGGTGTAGCCGGCCATGTGCCGCTGCTCTTCGTTTTCGCCACCCCAAAAACCGTACTCGTGATTGTTTCGTGCGTACTCTTTGCAAATTGACTGCACGGTGCATGCGTCGCACAACGAACGCGCTTTTGCTTCGCGACGATCGCGTGCCTGAGGGCGTTCTGCTTTTGGTGCGAAGAACAATTTCATTTTGCCCTTGCAGTTTGCTTCGCGAGTCCAGTCGGATTCCTGAGTAATGGGCGTGAGCAAATCAACCGAATCGGAGACGTCGAAGCGATGCTCGGCGGTGACCATTTTGATGGACGAGTTGAGCGACATTTGCGGTGCCTTTCACTACTGGGTGTATTTAACACTAAGTCGTGGAAAGCTGAAAATGCAAGGAAGTTGGGGTGTGGCGTGTGGCTCTCGGTTACAGCAGTTCGGCAGCCAGGCTGGCTACCTCGCTGCGCTCGCAGGCGGCCAGCGTGATGTGCCCAAAGCAGCGCTGGCCAGCAAAGGCATGGATCAGCACCGCGAGGGCGTTGTTCGACTCGCCCATGTAAGGGGCGTCGATCTGGCTGGTGTCGCCGGTGAAGACCACCTTGGTGCCTTCGCCGATGCGGGTGAGGATGGTCTTCAGCGTGGTGGGCTCCAAGTTTTGGGCTTCGTCCACCACAACAAATTGCTGTTGCAACGATCGTCCGCGAAGGAACGTCACCGACTCCAGTGTCAGTTGACCGCGGTCGGTGAGGTCGTCGATCAAACCGCGCGCATCGCGACTGGAGCGCTGATCGGTGAGCGCAACAATCGCATCATGAATTGCCGACATCCATGGGTCGAGTTTTTCGTCCAAGTTGCCCGGCAGGAAACCAACGTCGGCTCGGCCAACCGGCACGAGTGGTCGGTACACGGCCAGCCGTTCGTAGCGGCGTTGTTCCACCACTTGTTCAAGCCCGCATGCAATTGCCATCAGCGTCTTGCCTGTGCCCGCGCGGCCGTCGAGAGCGATCACGGTGATTTCTGGATCGAGCAATAGTTCGAGTGCAAAGCGCTGTTCCTTGCTTCGTGCACGCAAGCCCCAGGCCTCGGGTGGCGCTTGTGAAAGCAGTTTCAGTTCGTTGTCGTTGCAGCGGGTGAGTGCCGACTGCGAACCGGAACGCAAGACTGCAAAGTTGTTGTCGACCAATGCGGTTGTGCCGACAACCGAAACCATTTCGACGCCGCCACTTTTGTACAGCGAGTCGATGTGCTCGACAGTGGTGTCGATAGAAGTCCAGCCCATTGGTCGGCTAGCAACTGCCGCACCCACTGGCTGGTGCTCTTCCGCGATGAGGCCCATGTGGGCTGCCTTGATGCGCAGCGCCGCATCGTTAGAAATCATGCGTGTGGGCGACGTGCGCATTTGGCCAAGTGCTGCGCCAATGATGCGGTTGTCGGGAATCTCTGGATCCAGCCCGTGCTCGATCAGCAAATGGCGCTGAATGCCGTTCACTTCTATTTGCACCGTTCCGCCCTCGGGGGTGTCGTGCACTGCAACAGGCGTTGCAAGCGAGCCGCCTGCTTTGCGTCGCAACTCCTCAATCGTTCGCAATGCTGTGCGAGCCGAACGACCAACATCATCCATTCGTGTTTTCAATCCGTCGAGCTCTTCAACAACAGTGAGCGGGATGACTACGTCGCAACCGACGTAGGTAAACAAGCAGGCCGGGTCGGCAACCAATACCGATGTATCGAGAACGACGCGAGTGGGGCGAAGTGTTGGTGTTGCGTCGACGTTTGAAGCGAGTGTTTCGCCAGCGATGTCTGTGTGCTGGTCAGATGATGAGTCGTGAGTACGCAACAGTGCTTAGTGTTGCCGAACGAAAAATTGCAGTGGTGGATACCGAGCAAGTTTTTTGTAAATTTCTGGTTTCGGAGGGTCAAAAAGGGCAATTTTGGGAAATATTTTAAAAATATTTTTTGGGTCTTTTTGACCGGTTTTCGACCCTCTCAAACCCACTGTTTACGGGGGTGGCGAGGCGCAAATCCTTACCCGTATTGGAGCGGATTTTCGCATGCTTGAAGCCCTTACTGGATAAGGAATTGGCCCAAAATGCCAAAAATGAGGCCCCATAAAACCCAATACCAGTATGGGTTTTCGCAAATTCATTGGGTTTTTGCCCGATTTTCGCCCGGGAAAAACACTCAAAACAACACAACATTTTTTCATCAAAAGTTTGCTCAAAATTCTTCTTTTGAGGAACAAGAAATCGGCGAAGAAAATCAGTGACGACGGTCATCGCAAACTTTGCAAAGTGGGTGCAAAACGTTTTCAATGCTTGCAATTTGATTTCAGACCCATTCAGATAGTGAATGAATCAGTTTCCGATTCCGAGAAAGTTAGGTAAGCAAATGACAAAAGCAGAGCTCATAGATGCAGTTGCTCAGAAGTCCGGAGTGTCGAAGGCAGATGCCGAACGCACTATCGCAAGCTTCTTTGAACTGGTCGTAGCCTCAGCGATTAAAGGTGAGAAAGTTGCATGGCCGGGCTTCGGTTCGTTCAGCACTTCAAACCGCAAAGCTCGTACCGGCCGTAACCCACAAACGGGTGCACCGGTTCAGGTACCAGCATCTACAGCAATGAAGTTCACTTCAAGCTCAACGCTGAAGAGTGAATTAAACCCAAACCGTAAGTAATACCTATCAAGGAGAAATATCATGGCAGCAAAAAAGCGCAAGAAGGCCGCTAAGAAGGCCCCAGCAAAGAAGCGTAAGGCAGCAAAGAAGACAGCTAAGAAGGCAACGAAGAAGGCAGCGAAGAAAGCTCCTGCCAAGAAGCGTCGCAAGAAGGCTGCAAAAAAGAAATAAGGCCTTAGCCGAAAATAATTCGGTTCGGAACACTGTAAATCGGGGGGCTTCGGCCCCCCGATTTTTTTATGTTCAACAACGTTTGATTAAGCGAAGTCTCCGTTGAGCCAGCTTGCGGGCAATTGCGCCAAGTCGTCCGGGGTGTCAATGTCGAGAGCCAGTTGTTCGTTGCGCACAATGCGCACAGGTAGGCCCAGCCGAGATGCCTCCGCCTGATGGGCGGCAAAACTGCCTGGCCCGTAATGAAACGTAAACCCGCTGCGGGCGGGGATCACGAGCACGTTGGTGCCGTCCTCGTGGCGATCGGGAACGATGGTCACGGTTGTGGTGGCCAACTGGCTATCGACAACAGAAAGTAGTTGGTCGGCAAAGGGCAAGTCGCTGTGCGCAACTAAAACCCAGTCGCGTTTGAATTGTGCTGCATCCACACCGCACGCAACCGCGGCGTTAAGCCCAGGAGCGGTTTGGCGAACTACAAGAGCGCCGCGTTGACGCGCCCACTGCGCAATGTCGTCGTTGTCGCACACCACAAACGTGTCGACACCAAGCGCCGCTTCCAGCAGCCCGCCTGCGGTGAACTCGGCAAGTGATGCTCGGTTTTCTTTTGACAGCACCGACTCCAGCCTGGCCTTTGCATCGGTGAAGCCCTTGATGGGCAACACCACAGCGCCACCGTGCAATGAGGAAACGGGAGAAGCCACGGCCGTAGCCTACGGGCGATCAAATCTCGTAGCGTGAGACGTGTGGGGACAACGGTTTGTGTGGTTGGCGCGGGCTCGTGGGGCACAACTGTTGCCGCGCTAATTGCGCAGAACACCACCACAACGTTGTGGGCGCGACGCCAAGCGTTGGCAGATGAAATAAACGATCGACACACCAACTCGGCTTACCTCGGCGATCATCTGTTGCCAAGTTCGTTGCATGCATCGCACGACATGGGCAAGTTGATTGGCGAGGCAGACATCGTTGCAATGGCGGTGCCGTCGCAAGGGTTTCGCGCAGTGGCAACCGAAGTGCAGCGACATGTTCGCGCCGGGGTGCCAATCATCAGCCTGTCGAAAGGTTTGGAGAGCACATCGTTTTTGCGCATGAGCGAAGTGCTGCAGCAAGCAATTCCTGGCAGCCCAATTGCTGCGTTGAGCGGGCCAAACTTGGCACGAGAAATTTTGGTGGGGCAGCCCGCGGCAAGCGTTGTTGCGTGCGCCGACGAGGCAGTTGCGCGAGAAATTGCAGACCTCATTGCGCGACCAACGTTTCGTTTGTATACCAACACCGACATCGTTGGTTGCGAAATTGGTGGCGTAGTAAAGAACGTGATTGCGATTGCGGCAGGAATCGCGCAGGGTTTTGGATTTGGTGACAACACCAAAGCAACGCTGGTGACACGCGGCCTTGCCGAGATGAGCCGATTGGGCGTGGCACTTGGTGCAAACGCCCTCACGTTTGCTGGCCTGGCCGGAATGGGCGACATCATGGCCACGTGCGCATCTGCACAGAGTCGCAACACACAGGTGGGTATGCGCCTTGGCAAAGGCGAATTGATTGCCGACATCGTGCAATCGATGAACATGGTTGCCGAAGGCGTAAAGAGCTCGTCGTCGGTTGTGCAATTGGCCCGATCCTGCGGAGTTGAGATGCCAATTGCCGAGCAGGTGGCTGCCGTGTGTGACGGTTCGCAAACAGCCGAGAAGGCATTGCGTTCGTTGATGAGCCGTTCCTCGCGCAGCGAATTCGACTGAACGCAGCATTGCCCCATCGGCAATACTGAAGCGGTGAGTAATTCGCCCGGCGTCATTTCATCCATCTCCTTAAGCGCAAGTGTGCGCAAGGCAAGACACGTGTTGGGTGTGCGCGGCGGCGGATGGAGCGCGGTTGTGAACGAGCGCGGTTCGGTAACACTCGACGACGGTTCGCCCACGTTGCTGTGGCACGTTGCAGCCGACGACCGTTGGCACGACCCAGCAAAAGAGCCAGGTGTTCGCCAGCAACGACGTGCGGGCGTGCCGGTTGTAGAAACCCGCGTTCGCATTCCGGGTGGCGACGCGGTGCAGCGCGTGTATGCAGTGCCCGATCATGGCGGGCTTTTCGTCATGGAGTTCAGCAACGAATCCACATTGCCAATTGCTATCGCACTCACCCGACCAGACATCATTTCGATGCGCTCACCAAGCCCAGTTGGCCCGCAAGGCATCGAGTTGCCTGAGGGAAGCGTGGTCTTTCCAGTTGCGCACGGCTCGACATTGCGCGTTGCGTTGTGCGCTGACGGCTCGCAGCCAGTAATCAATCTGGACAGGTTGCCCAACGCCGAACAACTGCAGCGCGGTTGGCTCACCAGCGTTGAAAAGGCTGGCTGGTCGATTGTTCCCGATAAGTCGCTTTCGCCGATTATCAACCGATTGCGCAGCGATGCGCTGGTGTTGAGCGCACACCCCGTCTCACAATGGGGCGACAACATCGAGGCCGACGACATCGCGTTCTTGCTCTCCGTGCACGAGTTGGTGCGAATGGGCGAGCGCGTAGAGCAGCACATCTTTGCTGTCGTGCAAGCGGTAGAAAATGTGTTGAAGGCGCAACGCAAGGCAGCAAGCGTTGCGTGGGATGCGGAGCGCGCGTTGTTTGCCGCACAGTGTGTGTTCGGCGCAATGGGCGAAACTCGTGCTGCAAGCGATGTGCTGTTGTCGCGTACGCGCTTGGCAGATGTTGGTGCATTGCCCAACGAGGCGCCTACCGACATTCGTGTTATTGGTTGGCTAGACGAACAGTTGGTTTCGGCCCGACGCGATGGAACTGTGGCGTTGTTGCGTTACGGCATTCCGCGCATGTGGCTTGGTGTCAACTTCGAATGTCACGACATTGTTGTCTCTCACAATCAGGCGGTTTCGTATGGCGTGCGCTGGCACGCAGAGCGCCCCGCGTTGTTGTGGGAAGTGCAAGGCGCAAGTATCGCACTCGATGCTGGGGCAACCGACTCAACATGGTCGAGCACCGCAACCAGCGGCGAAACATTGTTGGCTGGGTTTTTGCCGTGACAACCCTGCCCACCACGGCAACCGAGCAAAGGTTGCTGTCTAGAGGGCACCACTATGTTGTGGGCATAGACGAGGTGGGCAAAGGCGCATGGGCCGGACCACTCGTCATTGGCGTTGCGGTGCTCACGAACGACGTCATCCAATCGAAAGACCCAGGCGCGCTGATGGGCGGCGCGCGCGACTCGAAACAATTGTCGGAAACAAAACGCGAAGCAATGTTTGATCACGTTGCGGCAACGTGCGCGGGGTGGGCCATTGGTGCCGCATCGCACGCAGAGTGCGATGAGTTGGGCATGAATGCTGCACAAAGGCTGGCTACGAAACGTGCTCTTGCGCAGCTTGGCGAAAGTATCGACTTGCGAAAAGCATGTGCGGTCATCGACGGCAAGTGGGATTTTGTCTCGCCGCATATCGCAAACGTGATGACCGAAGTGAAGGCCGACGCATCGTGCCTTTCCGTTTCTGCGGCCTCGGTGTTGGCCAAGGTAAGCCGAGATCGATTGATGCGTGACTACGCCAAGGATTATTCGTTCTGGAGTTTTGATACCAACAAGGGCTACCCGTGCGCGAAACATCGGTTGGCGTTACAGGGGTACGGTCCTTCCGCCATTCATCGCACGTCGTGGGCGTTTATGGAGAACTTTGTGCCATGGCTGTCGGGTGCGCCTGGCGCAGCGTGAGGGGAAGCCGCTGCAATTGCCGGTTGCTGAGGGTTGGAAGAAACTGACGCACCGCTAAGCCGCCTTGCAACGCTTGAGCCGCGCCAAACATGGTGCAGCGTTGCAGCGAGCGAGTAAACGAACTGTTGGCGCCGGCATTGAAGCTGAGCCCAACGGCCGAAGCCATGTAGGGCACGTCGATTTCGAACCCGCCGGGAAACTCCTCAAACCCGATGACGATGCGCCGCAAGATCCAAAGCGCGCTTGGGCCAAGCACGGGCAACCAAAAGTGCTCGACATACCTGGACAACACGCAATGGCCGTTGGTGTCCACCACCGGGTCGTGCCAGGGCACCACTACCAAAGTTTGTTCAATCAGCAGCTCGCGCGCTCTTGGCATGTGTCGCGCCAAGTAAGGCTCGTGCACAGATTGTTGGTTCGGTTCGTCCATACCCGTGATGTGTGCGCGAAGATGGTGC
>CAZNBF010000050.1:5604-7506 GCA_964571325.1 uncultured Acidimicrobium sp. | reverse complement strand
GAAATACCAATTGCGATTGACAGTGCTGTCCTGTCGTTCATCAACCACGCATGGTCACCGGTTGTGGCACTGACAATTGTTGTTGGTACTGGCAGATCGTCGTCGATTGAGATGAAACGGTGCGATACCGAGTCGACTGCGTGCAACCATGCCAGGCCGTGGGCGGTATCGATTTTTACGACCCTCGCAAGCATGTCCAACCCATCGTCGGTAATGACGTGCAGCTCGGTGCCCACTTGCAGATCGCTGGCACCTGCAACGAAATACCCAGACTCCGAAATAGCGAGCACTGGCGTTATCCGACCGCTGATCCGGGCAGTTTTGGGGATCGCGGCCAGCGGGCGTGGTTGGTTCGAAGCCGCATTTTGGGCTGTGAGCCGAGTTGCTGGCAACTGAGATGCCGGTGTGACCACCCGCAATACGGCCACCGATAAACCAACACTGATGATTGCGGTGGAGAACACGATTCCTCGAACGACTGAGCGCCCCAGGCCGTAGCTCACAGTTGGTTCGACAACATCAGAAAGTTCACTTGGGTGACGCCACTCGCGATCGTAGGGAGGAAGTGGGGCGTTGAAAAAATTTCCCGTCCCCTCTTCGCCACGTTCGTCGTCGTTCGTCACCTGCCAAAGGATAGTTAGCCCATGTTCACAAAGGTCATCGGCCACCTCGGGTACGCTGATGTCGTGACACTTCGCCGCCTCATCGACAATGGCGACACGCTGTTGGAGTTGACGACCGAACCACTCAGCGTTGATCAGACTTACAACTGGTCTGTTTTGCCTAGTTGCGGCGCGGTCGTGGTTTTCTCGGGCACTGTTCGAGACCATTCCGACGGCAGAGCCGGGGTCGAGACACTGGCCTACGAGGCCTACGAGGAAGAAGTGTTGCCAAAGTGCCAACTGATTACCGAAGAGATGCGTAAGCAGTGGCCGACGCTTGGTCGAATCGCACTCATTCACCGTTTGGGAGAACTTCAACTTGGCGAATCGTCAGTGTTGGTTGTGGTCTCATCGCCGCATCGCCCCGAAGCGTTCGAAGCTGCGCGCTACGGCATTGATGCGCTGAAGGCAACAGTTCCAATTTGGAAACGCGAGACATGGAGTGATGGCGCCGATTGGGCCGCATCTGCACAACACGTCACCACACTCGATGCGATGAACGAATCGAGAGCAAAATGATTTTTGCAATGAGCGCAACCGCAATGTTGTTCGCAGCAATTTCTGTTGTGTCGGCCTTAACGCTTGCATATCTCATGTACCAAGAGGGACGTCGCGCCAATAAAAGCAATGGGATGGTTGCATTTCATCGCCACTTGGATGCGCTATCTGATGATTCTCGCGCATATTTGCGACAGCAATTAAACGACTCGCGTGAACGGCAAAAAAGGGGTTAAGCAACCATGGCACGCGACTTAGCAATCGACTTGGGAACGGCAAACACCCTGGTGTACATGCAGGGTAAGGGGATTGTGATCAACGAGCCTTCGGTGATTGCGGTCAATCGCCGCACAGGCGAGGTGCTGGCCACCGGCCACGAGGCGTGGGGCATGATCGGCCGCACGCCTGGCTACATCGTTGCAGTGCGGCCGCTTCGCGGTGGAGCAATCACCGACTTTGAAATCACTGAGAAAATGATCCGCCTCTTGCTGCAACGCGCAGGAGTTTCACGTTTCTCGCGGCCAAAGGTATTGATCTGTGTTCCATCCGCGATTACCGAAGTAGAGCGACGTGCAGTGACCGACGCAACCCGTCGTGCCGGCGCCGCCGACGCACAGTTGCTCGAGCAGCCAATGGCTGCTGCAATTGGTGCCGACCTCGACATCAACGAACCCGTCGGCAATATGGTCATCGACATCGGCGGTGGCACCACCGAAACGGCAGTGATCAGCCTCGGCGGCAT
>CAZNBF010000050.1:0-5504 GCA_964571325.1 uncultured Acidimicrobium sp. | reverse complement strand
TCGCAAGATTTTCTTTCGCGAGGTATGTATCTGGTTGGCGGCGGTTCAATGCTTCGTGGCCTTGCCCAACGCATCGAACGCGACACAAAAGTACCTGTAAACATGTCCAACCAACCGCTCGAAGCCGTTGTGCTTGGTGCTGGTCACTGTGTCGAAAACTTCTCGGCACTGCGCGGCATGTTCATGGATGCACGCCGCTAGTAATTATTTGCTGATTAGGCGTGTAAGCCCTTCTTGCACAACCGTGACGGCCAGTGTTCCGTCCTGGGTAAAGATGTGTCCTTCTGCCAACCCGCGTGAATTAGACGTGGACAGCGATGCTTGTTGATACATCAACCAGTTGTCTGCTCGGAATGGGCGATGGAACCACATGGCGTGGTCAAGGCTTGCCATCATCACCGATCCATCCATCCAGTTGAGGCCGTGCGGCAATAACGCGGTGTCGAGCAACGACATGTCGCTTGCATAAGTAACGATGCACGCATGAAGCACTGGGTCGTCTGGCAGTGTTCCGTCTGCGCGGATCCACACTCGTTGGCCTGGGAGTTTGTTGCCACGACGAGCGACTGGGTCGCCGTCGACGTATCGCTGATCAATTGGTCGGGGTCGGTCGTACCAATCGCCAAGCTTGTCCTTATATGGAGCCATGCGAGTCTTGAAGTCGGGGAGTGTCTCCGGGGCGGGAACATTCATGTCCATAGCGATTTGATGCTCCAACCCAGATTCGATTTTCTGAAAACTTGCTTGCAAGTTGAAAATTGGTTTGCCGTGTTGAATGGCAACTACGCGCCGCGTGGAAAAACTCTTGCCGTCACGCAGGCGGTCCACCTCGTACAGAATTGGAACGCCAGGGTCGCCCGAACGAAGAAAGTAAGCGTGAAGCGAATGAACAAGTCTGTCTGGCTCATCGATTGTGCGTGAGGCGGCGACGAGTGCTTGCCCGGCTACCTGTCCACCGAAAACCCGCTGGCGGTCTTCGTCTGGAGATTGACCGCGGAAGGTATTGACCTCGATGGTTTCGAGGTCGAGCAGCGTGATGAGGTCTTCGAGGGGAGTAGGCACCTCTCTATGTTGCCACTGTTCGCCAGAAGTTTCACCTGCGCTAGCGTGAAATCTATGTCAAATGCCCGATCAAACACATTTCCAAAAGGTTTCACCTGGGGAACGGCCACTGCGGCCCACCAAGTTGAAGGTGGTAACTGGAATAACGACTGGTGGGATTGGGAGCATCGACCAAACACAGTGTGCAAGGAACCCAGTGGCGACACGTGCGATCACTACAACTTGTTTCCTCAAGACATCGAGATGCTTGCAAAATTGGGTTTCGATAACTACCGATTTAGTGTCGAATGGAGCCGCATCGAGCCGGAGGACGGCGAATTTTCGCAAGCCGAGCTCAATCATTATCGCGCGGTAATCGATGCCTGTCGTGCAAACAACATCACGCCAGTAGTGACATTGCATCACTTCACTACACCTCGTTGGGTTGCTGCAATGGGTGGTTGGACAAACGACGCGACAGCCGATTTGTTTGCCCGGTTCTCGGAGAAAGTGGCCAAGTCGATTGGGCAAGATGTTGGCAAATGGTGCACGATCAACGAACCAAACATGGTTGCAACAATCGGTTACCTGTTGGGCGAGTTTCCTCCCGGCACCAAATCCCGTGAAGCGCGTCGTAAAGCAAACGACGTTTTTTGTCGAGCACACGAGAAGTCGCGCGATGCGGTTAAATCGGTGTCAAATGCGCCGCTTGGCATCACTCTTGCGATGCAGGAATACACCATCAATGTTGAGGACGAGTCGCACCGTAGTGCAGCCGAAGCATTGCGTAATCAGGCTTGGGATGGCCTCGAGGATTGCTTCCTTGAAGTTGCAAAGGGCGACGACTATTTCGGCGTACAGACATATACGCGCGAGCGGTTTGATCAGAATGGCCGAGTTAAACCTGGCGAGGATATGCGCAAGACCATCATGGGTTACGAATTCCGACCACAGGCGCTAGAGGCATGCATCCGCCGGGCGTGGGACAAGACGGGCAATGTGCCAATCATCGTCACCGAGAATGGCATTGCTACAAGTGACGACAACGAACGAATTGAATACGTTCACGGTGCGCTCGAGGGTGTGCTCACATGCATTGCCGATGGCATTGACATTCGTGGCTATACCTACTGGAGCCTGATGGACAACTTCGAATGGACGTACGGCTACGGCCCAACATTCGGTTTGGTTGCGTGCGACTGGAAAACACAAAAGCGAACACCACGCCCAAGTGCGCATTGGCTGGGTGGCATTGCCAAGTCGAACACGCTTGCACCGCGGCCCGCATAACCGTGCTTGACGCAACGTTGCGAGCGGTTGCGCTCGCGACAACTGGTTTCATGCCAGAAGACGAAGGTGACGCGCTGTTCGCCGCCGCGATGTTGGCTGGCGCTGCCTGCCCTGGGTTGCCAATGGTTGAAATCGGTTCGTACTGCGGCCGGAGCACGGTGTGGTTTGGTGCGGCTGCGCATGCGTGCAACACGGTGTTGCACGCGGTCGATCATCATGTCGGGTCGGAAGAGAACCAACCGGGTTGGGAGTGGCACGATGCGTCGCTTGTCGACCCGTCAACTGGCCGTATAAACACCTTGCCGCACTTCGAACAAACCATGCGGTCGGCTGGGTTGACGAAATCAGTACTTGCAATCGTTGGCAATTCGCCAGAGATTGCTGCGGCTTGGAAAGAGCCGATCGCGATGTGCTTTATCGACGGAGGGCACGGCAGGGAAGTTGCACGCAACGATTACCTCTCCTGGACGCCGCATATTGCTGTAGGCGGAATTCTGGCAATTCACGACGTGTTTTCAGACCCAGCATTGGGCGGTCAAGCACCGTTCGAAGAGATTTACTTGCCGGCAATAGCTAGTGGCAAGTTTGTCGATGTGAGCGCAACGGGCTCGCTTCGTGTGTTGAAGCGCGTTTAGTCGAGCACGGTCGAGCGCGTGAACAGCGTGCTCGCTGGCGTTGCCTGAGCAATTGCATCTGCCGCAAGGATGACAGCGGCACCCGTGTATGCGCTGCACTCGTCGGCTGGAAACACAATGCGGTTTGGGTACGCAATGCCAGTGAAATATGCGCCAGATTCGGTGCGGTGTGCATGCGTCCAAGTCAGTAACTCTTTTGCTTTATCGACTTCGCCAGTTGCGCTGTGCGCAAGCGAACACTCTGCGGTTTCCGCTGCGGTTACCCAGTCTTCGTCGTTGACGCAGCGCACGCCCCTGCCGTCGATTACAAATTCGTCCCATTGTGCGAGCAGGCGTGTTTTGGCGTCGGTTCCCGTCAGCGAACCAGTGAGCACGGGGTAGTACCAGTCCATCGCCCAACGTTGTTTGGGTTCGAACAAACTTTGATCGGTGTTGATGATGTGGTCGATCACGTCAGCTGCTGCGCGCCACTCTGGCTGCGGGTCGTTGACAAGGGCACCAATGTTTGCGCCGCAATGCAACGCATGGCGAATGGATGATGAACCTGTGAGTAACGCATAGTTCCATGGTGTCGCATCGATTTCGCGCGCCCACACGATGGCGCCGTCTTCGCGTCGCATGCTCAGCACCCAGTTCAATGCTTTCTTAACTGTCGGCCACATGCTGCGAACGAATGCTTCGTCGTTTGTGCTGAGCCAATGATGCCAAACGCCAGTGCCGATATATGCGCACACGTTGGTGTCTAGTTTTGGGTCCTCAAGGGTGAGGTCTGGTTTGAAATAGTTGTGCCAGCTTCCGTCCGCGCGCTGCACACTTGTTAGCCATTCGTAGGCTTTGCGAGCCTCGGCGTGCATGCCCATGACGTCGAGTGCCATGGCGGTTTCAACATGGTTCCATGGGTCGCAATGTCCGTCTTTGAACCATGGGATCATGCCGTTAGGAAGCTGCAACGCTGCAATGCTTCGCGCGGTGGCAAGCAACTCGTCGTGAGTGATCACGCCAGCAAGGTTGTCGTTTTGTGTGCCAAGCATTATGCGGTGCCCGATGGTTTTTTGGAATAGACGATGAAACTCTTACCAAGAACCGGCGCAAGTATTTTCTCGAGTACGCGAGTGAGGGTTGGTGACGAAACAATGTCCCATTCCAGAAACTTCTTGTACGCATTAACTAGGCGGTGATCTTCTTTGGCTGGGCCAACTGCACAACGCAGCCACCAATACGGCGAATGCAGTCCGTGTGATCGATGTTGGCCCAATACGTTGAGGCCAGCCGCGCGCAATTTCGCTTTCAGTTCGGTGCCGCTGTAGATGCGCACATGGCCACCCACAACGTGCGGTGCGTGGTACTCGTCGGACAGCATCCAGTTGATCTTTTCCGGAAACCAAGACGGAACAGTTGCGGCCAGAACGCCACCCGGCTTGAGCACGCGTGAGAGTTCGTGCAGTGCAGCAACATCATCTTGGATGTGCTCCAGAACTTCAGAAGTGATGATGCAATCGAATGAATTGTCGGGAAACGGAAGGCGCGTGGCATCGCCACGAAGCACGCCAACGAAGTTGTTCTCCCTGATTTCCCCCGCCTCAAACATTGCTGCAAACGTTGCTCGGGTCACCAGCACTTCTTCTTGTGCGTAGTCGAGCGCAACAACATGTGCGCCGCGGCGCGCTGCTTCAAATGCATGGCGACCAAAACCGGCACCAGCATCCAGAAACATGGTGCCGGGGCCAATCGGCAGTCGATCAAATTGAACGGTAAGCACGGCTACTTGGCATCCCTGCGTCGAAGTTTTTCTACGTTGTGCGGCATGGCCAGCACTTCACGGTATTGGTCGACAGTGAGCGAAGCGCAGTGTCGCCAACTCCATCGTTCGACCACTCGTTGCCTTCCTGCGGCACCAATTCGGTTACGAAGTTCTGCGTTATCGAGACCGCGTCGGATGGCCGCGGCGAGGCCAATTGCATCACCAGGTGCGCAGGACAAAACGGTGTCGTTGTCGGTCCCGGTTACTTCGGGCAATGCGCCACCGGTAGTTGCAACAAGGCAGGTTCCGGTTGCCATTGCCTCGATGGCAGGAAGGCTGAAGCCTTCGTACAAACTTGGAACAACTGCTAATTCAGCTTCCGCATACAACTCGACAATTCGTTCATCGGTAACGCCCGATACGTGCGTGATGCAATCGCTCAGCCCAAGCTTGGTGATCAAATCCGCGTTTGCACCTTCGCGCGGCCGGCCAATGATGGTGAGGTGAATGTCTCGTTCGGTTCGTAAGACTGCGAGCGCCTCAAGCAGGTATGACAGACCCTTCAATGCGACGTCTGCCGAAGCGGTGGTAATCAGGTGGCCGGGTTTGCGTTGAACGTGGGGAATAGGTGCAAACAAATCGGGGTCGACTCCGACAGGAACGAGGCGCATGCGATCGAGCGAAACTTTCATGTCGGTGTGAATGTCGGCAATCGAGTTTTCGCTGACTACAACGACGCGCGGCATCTTGCTTGCAACTTTGCCCTGCATGTTGACAAATGAATACCAGCGGCGAAT
>CAZNBF010000049.1:0-7564 GCA_964571325.1 uncultured Acidimicrobium sp. | reverse complement strand
GACCAAATCTCTCGGTATGTCACAAATCGTCCATTTGCGGTGCTGGGCACCGACGGCATGGGCCGCAGCGACACGCGCGAGGCACTTCGTCGTCATTTCGAAATTGACGCCCCTCACATCGTGGTTTCAGTGCTATACCAACTGGCACTTGCGGGCTCTATCCCTGCAACGGCAGTCGAACAGGCAATCAAGAAATATGGTCTGAATCCGGAAAGCGTGAGCGCGCTGCACGCTTAGGCGATACTTGTAGCCATGGCTACAACCTCTAAATCGCTATACATCACCGGCATACCTGCCGGAGATGCGTTGCTTCAACGCGACGGAACCGCACTACTCATCGGAATGTTGCTCGACCAACAGGTACCAATGGAGTGGGCGTTCACTGGCCCGTACACCATCAAACAACGCCTTGGTCATTGCGATGCAAAGAAGATTGCGGCAATGAAGATGGAGAAGTTCGTTTCGGTGTGCTGCGAGAAGCCTGCCATCCACCGATTTCCTGCCTCGATGGCCAAACGCATTTATGAAATGTGCGAAATCATTGCCGAAAAATATAAAGGCAAGGGCGCAAACATTTGGAAGGACGTAGACGATGCAGAAGAGCTTCGTCGCAGACTGCGCGAACTTCCCGGTTACGGAGAAGAAAAAACAGAAATATTCATTGCGCTGCTCGGAAAACGATTTGGAATCCGACCGAAGGGCTGGAAGGTGAAGGCCGGCGTTTTCAGCGACACTCAACCACGATCGGTCGCTGACATCTATTCCCCCGCCACGTTGCTCAAAGTGCGTGGATTCAAGAAGATGCAGCGCGCCGCCGATGTCGACAAGCAAGATCGTCCTCTCGCTAGGGTGCCTAAATGACAGTTCTTGTTACTGGCGGCGCTGGGTACATCGGATCCCACACCGTTCGACTGCTTGCGTCGCAGGGGCGCGACGTTGTCGTCCTCGACTCGCTTGAACTTGGCGATAAGTCGCGGCTTGGTTCGGTGCCACTCTTTCAGGGCGATATCAATGACGAGCGCATCATCGAGAAAATCTGTCGCAAGCACGACATCACCGATGTGGTTCACTTCGCCGCATACAAGGCAGTCGGCGAGTCCATGGATCAGCCCCTTCGCTATTACAACAACAACGTTGCGGGAACCATTGCACTCGTTCGATCACTACTTTCAAACGGCGTCAATCGCATTGTCTTTTCGTCCTCCGCTGCCGTTTACGGCAACCCCGAAAGCGTTCCCGTCACAGAGGAATCTGCGCTTCGGCCAGAAAGTGTGTACGCAGAAACCAAGTCGGTCGTCGAGCGTTTCCTCAGTTCGTGCGATGCCATTGGCCTTCGCTCTGTAAGCCTCCGCTATTTCAATGCTGCTGGCGCAAGTGCCGACGCAAGCATTGGCGAAGACTGGTCGATGTCTCAGAACCTGGTGCCATTAGTAATGAAAGCAATACTTGGCTTTAGTGGGCCACTCAATGTTTTTGGCAACGACTACCCCACCCCCGACGGAACATGTATTCGCGACTACATCCACGTCGACGATCTTGCCGATGCCCACGTGAAGGCTCTCGACTACTTGTCGACCGGCGGCAAGAGCCTCGCGTGCAACGTTGGCACCGGCAAGGGAACAAGTGTTCTTGATGTCCTCAACCTCGCCGAACAAGTGAGCGGGCGCAAAGTTCCGTACAACATTGTTGGCCGCCGTAGTGGCGACCCCGTCTCTGTTTATGCAGACCCAACGCTCATCCGCGCCCTATTGGGTTGGAAAGCAACTCGCGATGTGCGCGACATCATCAGTAGTGCCTGGAATTGGCACGAACGTGACGCTGCCGCAAAGCGCTAGTTACAAAGCGGCAATACTTCGCTGACGATCGAGCCAACCAAGCAAAATTGAAATTGCTCGCGGGTCGTGCCGTAGGCGGTGTCCTGCGCCTGTAAGCACTTGCAACTCTGCACTGCCATGTGCCTGCGCAAGCACGCGCGAATCTGCAGTTGGCACAATGTCATCTTCCGAACCGTGCATCAAGAACAATGGTCGCGGAGCGAACCTTCGGGCCGCATCGGCTGGTCGGAAGCGTTTCAACTCACGACCCCACTCTTCAACTGAAGGCGGAAACCCTGTGCGACGAATCGTTCCAATTTCGCGAGAGTGTTCGAGGAACCGACGCGGTTGCTCTGCCCAGTCGTCGAAGTCTGCACGAGCACCAAGCAGTGCACAGCCATTAACACGCGGGTCGTCGGCAGCGACACACAATCCAAGCGATCCGCCGGTGTTATTGCCAACGATCCAAATTCCGCTTGGTGATGTTTCGGCGACGATGTGAGTGATCGCAGCACGCAGGTCGTCTACCCAACCTTGCATCGAAAAATCGCCTTCAGAAGTTGCGCAACCACGAAAGGTGAATGTCATTGCATTCCAACCCAATTCGTTTGCAACACGCTCGGCAAGTTCGGGGAATGTTCCAGCAGAATGCCGCGCATCTATTCCGCCGCTTGGGTAACCATGGCACAGCACCATTGCCGGCAACGCCCCAGTTTTGCCAGTCGGTTTCACCAAATATCGCGCAAGTTGCAGCCCACCCGAAAGAAATGAGCCGTTCATTGCGCTCTCTGGCTGCAAAGACATGGCCAGGAAAAAGAACTAAGCGCGAGGCTTCAGGTGGCGCCGAGTTACGCCTGGTGTCGCAAGCGTGTAGCCGCGATTTCGTGCCTCGGCCAACGTGTCGGGGCCAAAGCAGAGGCCCACATTGGATTCGGCGATCTCGTTGATGATTTCTACGTCGGTCCATTCATCCAAGTCGTACACCAATTGGGTTCGCTTATCACCAAGAAATCGAGTGTGTTCGAAGCGGCTGTGTCGTTGCATGGCTCAAATCTAGTCGCCCGATTGAAGGCAGTGCTCCCACTCGTACCAATCCCTTTCTCGGGCATATATTGGCAACTATGACCACCAGCCCGCCCGTCACTGCAGTGGACTTCTATTTCGATTCCATGTGCCCATGGGCCTACCAGACTTCTCTTTGGATTAAAGACGTTGCCGCGCAAACCGGCCTGACGGTCAATTGGAAGTTTTTCAGTCTCGAAGAAATCAATCGCGAAGAAGGCAAGAAACATCCGTGGGAGCGCGAGATTTCATACGGCTGGACTCCGCTTCGAATCGCAGCATGGTTGCGTCGTATTGATATGAAACTATGCGGCGATTGGTACGGCGCTATCGGCAACGCTCTGCACATCGAGGGCCGCCGACCATACGAGAAAGAAGTTGCGCTCGAATTGTTGCAACAAATCGGTGCACCCGCCGCCACTTGGGATGATGCGTTGGCCGACCCAACAACGCACGACGAAGTTCGGGCAGATCACGAACGCGCCGTCAGCGAATACGCGGGTTTTGGTGTTCCCATTTTGGTTTTCCCAAACAACCGCGCAACGTTTGGTCCAGTTGTTGTGCCTGCACCGACTGGCAAGGAAGCAATGCAACTGTGGGAAATTACCGCGGCATACAACAGTTTCCCTGGGTTGTACGAGATAAAAACCCCGAAGACTGCTGCAGACATGCAACACATTGCGGATGCCTTCAACCCATATTTGCGAGCAAGACAATGGAACTCTGTCCAGAATCCGGCACCTTAAGGAAAACATGATCCCGAATCAGCAAATCGACACACTTGAAGCAACGTTTTTATCCCTCAGCAATCTTGGTCGGCAGTTATCCGAAGAGCAATGGAAGTTGCCAACAGATTGCCCGGGTTGGTCTGTGCAGGACAACCTGTCGCACCTCATCGGCGTCGAAATTGCGCTTTCCGGAGGCACGCCGACATCTCACAAATCGCCGAAGTTTGATTACATCAAAAATGCGATTGGCGAACACAACGAAAATGAAATCGATGTGCGGCGCTCACAAAGCGGTGCACAAGTTTTGGAGGAATGGAACAGCGTCTCTAGCAACCGAATCACGCAACTCCGTGCCGCCGATGATGCGTACTTCGAAACACCGATGATGTTGCCAACCGGCCCTGGAACATTGGGCGATTTCCTCAGCATCCGCATTCTCGACTGCTGGGTGCACGAACAGGACATGCGTCGAGCCACGGGCATCGCTGGCAACGAGGGCGGTCCTGCTGCCGAGCACACCATCGACAGGCTAATTCGCACGCTTCCCATTGTTGTTGGCAAGCGGGCGGCCACTCCAGAGGGTGCTTCGGTTGTGATTGCCATTACTGGTTCGGTGCAACGAAACATTCCGATCACGGTGATTAATGGAAGAGCAACAATTGTTACTGCTCCCCCAGCCGATGTGTTGTGCACCGTGCAGTTGGACAGCAACGCATTTACTGCGCTTGCCACAGGCAGACAAACTGCCGATCAGTTAGCAAACCGCCTGCACATAAGCGGCGATAACGATCTTGGGCAACGCGTGGTCACACAGCTCAACATGATGATCTGATCCCATTCATTAGGCTGTAGGGCATGCCAGATGCCGAAGAGATTGCCCGGCGCGAACGGGCAATCCAGCAATTGGTGAAGAAAGACGCGGAACTTGGCGCAATTGCTGAAGCGCGCGTGACTGCCAAATATGGCGCTGCAAGTTCACTAGATGGTTACGACTTCAGCGATTCGTTCGACAAGTCAGAACAAGCCACCCGCAGCATCGATTGGGTGCACCAGCCGTGGCTTCGCCCAATTCGTTTTGTCTACCGAAATTCGCCGAAATCACTTCGGTTTATCGTCAAGAGGCTCGCCCGAAAATGAGCGCCCTACCAATCGTTGTCGTAACAAGTGCCTCTGGGTGCACCAACAAGGACCTGAAACGAACAGCCCTTGGCTTAGTTCAGTCGACCATTCGGCCGCAGCATTGGATTGTTACTCAATCCACGCTCGAGCACGAACGCGTTACGCGAATGCGCCCTGTGCGCACCAGCGGCATGCACGTTGCAAGTAATTCGATCAATCTTGATCCACAGTCGGTTGTTGTTTTCCTGCGGGCCGGCGACACCTTGGCACCAAACGCACTCTCTGTCATTCTCGAGCAACTTCGCACCAACCCGCTTGCTCAAATGCTCTATGCCGATTCGTCTCACGGACGATCTGGAAGGTTCGAAGAAGTTTCTGAGGTGCGCAGGCCGGGATGGTCGCCCGAGCGCTTACGTTCGCAGTGCTACGTAGGCGACACACTCATCGCAACAGCACAAACGGTCGAGGCTGCCGGCGGTATTTCATTATTGGCCGATCTGCACGAACACGACCGAGCGCTTCGATTGAGCGAGCACTCGCAGAACATTTCGCGAATTGCCGAATTGCTAACACTCTCCAATCAAGACCGCATGCTTCCCTCGGCTTCATTGAGCGCAGTGCAAGAACACTGCACACGCGTCGGCATAAACGCCAAGTGCACGATGCCCTACACGGTCCCCGTTGTTCGCGTTGATCGGCACAGTGCAACCGCACCAAAAATCAGCGTCATCGTGCCCACTCGCGGAACTGTCGAGGCAGTTCGAGGCAACAAGGTTGTACTTGCAGCACATGCCATCAGCACCTTGCTCGGCGCAACAAAATACCCGTCGATTGAAGTCATTGCTGTGCTCGACAAAGAAACCCCAGACGAATCTCGACGCGAGATCATCGCCGCCGGCGGCGGCAGGCTGCAAGTTGTCGACTACGACCGACCTTTCAATTTCGCCGAAAAGGTAAACCTCGGCGTGGTCTGCAGCGACGGCGAATACATATTGCTACTCAACGATGACACCGAAATGATTTCGCACGATGCACTTGAAACCTTGGTGGGCTTGTTGCAAGACCCGAAGGTGGCCATGGCAGGACCCATGCTGCTGTACGAAGATGGCCTTATTCAAAGTGCCGGTCACTTACTTAACCCAGTTCCCTACGACCTCTATCGCCACCAATCCACCGATCATGTCGGCGCGCAATACCTACTCCGCGCTCAACGAGAAGTGTCCGGCGTAATTGCTGCATGCGCGCTGATCAAACGCAGCGTGTTCGACGAAGCGGGTGGGCTGTGCACCAAGTTTCCATCCAACTACAACGACGTCGATTTTGGGCTAAAGCTTCATCAGCTTGGTTACCGAACAATTTGGACACCTCACGCACAGTTTTTTCACTTCGAATCACAAACACGCTCACCCAAATTGCAGACATTCGAAATGGCCACCATTGGCGCACGTTGGCGCGACATGTTGGACGATGACCCGTACTCAAACCCGCAACTGGAGCGTTACGTTTCTGTTTGGAAACAAAACGTGATTGGTCAGCGCTCGCTACTTGAAGCGCTGGGCCCAATTGCCCCAATCGCATCAAAGTAATTGAGGTGTTCACGCACAACGTGAACCACGTCTACATCGTCCAGTAGATCTATTCGGGCGCCCTCTGCCTGGCCCAAAAGATACGCAGTTAACGACTCTTCGCCCACCACTACTTCCCAGTCTGGGTTTTGTCGACGATCAATCACGTCCACCGGCTGTAGCCCTTTTTCATGCAGCCAACGCATGTGGAGAACCAACATCTTCTTCAGTTCTTCATAAGTCAAACGTGCCTGCGAGTTTGGCGGCAAACGATCGGCAACGTATGACGTTGCTTCATCGATGTCGTATACGGCCCTAGGCGCAACACCGTCCAGCCGATGGGCCTCTCGACCAATCACCACTGCGGCGACCACAAACACGGACAGCGCCGAAAGTACCAAAAACAGCAGAGTTACCGCAGACATGCTGCGCTCTTCATGAAGTTAGATGCCGATGCGCTGAGCAAGCAACTCGCGGTGATACGAAGGATCACCGAAAAGTAGTTCGCTCGACTTCGCACGCTTGAAATACAAGTGCGCTGGGTGTTCCCAGGTGAAGCCAATGCCGCCATGAATTTGAATGTTCTCGGCTGCCGAGTGGAAGTATGCCTCCGAGCAATATGCCTTTGCCAACGAGGCAACCGAAGCAAGCTCTTCGTTCATTTCAGCAGCACACCACATGCCGTAGTAGGCAGCCGACTTGGCCGACTCCACTTCAAGCAACATGTCTGCACACTTGTGCTTGATTGCCTGGAACGAACCAATTGGTCGTCCAAACTGCACACGAACTTTTGCATACTCAACGGCCATATCAAGCACCTTCTGAGCACCGCCAACTTGTTCTGCAGCCAATGCAACAGCAGCCAAGTCGAGCACCTTCGTCATGACATCCCAGCCCTTGCCTTCGGTGCCAATCAACGTTGCTGCAACACCAGCGAATTCAAGCTTTGCTTGCTTGCGGGTTTGGTCCATGGTGGACAATGCAGTGCGGGTGAGGCCCTTTGCCGTTGCGTCTACAGCAAACAGCGAAACGCCCTTGCCTGTTCGCGCAGCAACAATGATCAGGCTTGCTGTGTGGCCGTCAAGAACAAACGACTTTGTTCCGGTCAGTGTGAAATCGGAACCAGAGCCCTTGGCCTCCATGGTGATTCCCTTTTCGTCCCACTTGCCCGAAGGCTCGGTGGATGCGAGTGCTGCAATGGTTTCGCCACTTGCAATGCCCGGCAAATACTTTTTCTTTGCTGCTTCGTCGCCGCTCAGCAACAACGCGTTTGCTG
>CAZNBF010000048.1:0-7571 GCA_964571325.1 uncultured Acidimicrobium sp. | reverse complement strand
CCCATGGCCTTTTCTTCGCCGGCGCAATACTTCGCCCAGGCATCTGCTTGCTGTGCAATTGCGGCGTCGACCATCGCTTCAACGGCACTGGTGTCGAGCGCTTCGAAACCTTTTGCAGCAGCAATTGCAACCGGGTCTCCCCCGCCGTTTGCAACCATCTCAGCGAGAATTGTTTTTGCTTGCGTTGCGGTCACTTTTGCATCGCGTTCCATTTGCGTAAGCGCAGCAAGATGCGCTGCGGAAACAGCAGGTGTTGCGCCCTCTTCGGCAAATGCTTGTTGCACGTACACCAATGCGCGGCCGGCATCGCCACCTGCTTGCGCAACTGCAGCGATGTATTCGTCTTGTCCGCGTTCGACAACGACGTACACCGATTCGCTTTCCTTGTTCGCGCCAGTAAGCATGGCAAGCTGTGCACGACGAGCAGCCGGCAACATTGGTAGAGACGCGCGAATTTGTTCGATCCATTCGGTGCCTGGATCAAGAAGCACTAAGTCGGGTTCTAAGAAGTAGCGATAGTCGTCGGCATCTTCTTTGCTGCGCAATGTGTGTGTTCGGCCCTCGGCATCGTCCCAGTGGCGCGTTTCTTGGCGAATGGTGCCGCCCGATTCGAGCACATCAATTTGGCGGCGCGCCTCGTAATCGATTGCTTTGCCAACCGCGCGAATGGAGTTGACGTTCTTGATTTCGCAGCGCGTACCAAACTCGGCGCCGGGCTTGCGCACCGACACGTTGACGTCGCAACGCATGGAGCCTTCTTCCATTTTTGCGTCGCTTGCGCCAACTGCCAACAGGATTGCACGAAGCTCGGCAACATACTGGCGAGCCTGATCGGAGTTTCGAATGTCTGGGCGAGACACAATTTCAACGAGCGGAACGCCGGCTCGGTTGAAGTCGACCAACGAATAGTCGCTGCCGTGAATACGGCCGCTCGAGCCACCGATGTGCGTCGACTTGCCCGTGTCTTCTTCCAAGTGCGCGCGCTCGATGCCGATGCGCACGTCTCCCGGCAACATCATGAAGCCATCGATGTTGATCGGTTGGTCGTACTGGCTGATTTGATAGGCCTTCGGCATGTCTTGGTAGAAGTAGTTCTTGCGGTGAAACGTGCTTGGTTGCACTGTGCAATTGAGCGCAAGACCAAGGCGAATTGCCAACTCCACTGCGTGCTTGTTGAGAACAGGAAGCGCACCGGGAAGGCCAAGTGTTACCGGGTCGATATTGGTGTTTGGCTCATCACCAAAGTGGTTTGGGCTTGCGGAAAACAACTTGGTCTTCGTATCCAGTTCAACGTGCACTTCGAGCCCAACGACCATCTCCCAGCCGTTTGGCAACGCGGTGCTGTGTTGTGGAGCAGACGATGCGTTGCTCATGACGCGCGCTCCAATTGTGCGGCAACGCGGAACATTGCTTGTTCGCCAAGCGCAGGCGCAAGCACCTGAACGCCAACCGGCATGTTGTGCGCACCAGTGCCAAACGGAACGCTCATTGCGCAGTGCCCAGCAAGGTTGGTTGGAATGGTGAAGACGTCGCAGAGATACATGGTGAGTGGGTCGTCGGCTTTTTCACCAATAGGGAACGCAACGGTTGGCGACGTTGGCGTAAGGATGACATCACACGAGGAATACGCCGTAGCAAAATCGTCGGCGATGAGACGACGAACCTTCAGCGCCTTGCCGTAATAGGCATCGAAGTAACCAGCTGACAATGCGTATGTTCCCAGCATGATGCGGCGCTTTACTTCTGCTCCGAAACCTGCGGCCCGTGTTGCGCCGTACATCGAATTGAGATCGGGCGAATCGACGCGCAGTCCGTAGCGGACGCCGTCGTAACGAGCAAGGTTGCTGCTGGCCTCTGCAGGCGCAATGAGGTAGTACGCAGTGATTCCAAATTCGAGCGACGGCAATGTGATGTCGACAATGGTGGCGCCAGCCTGTTGCAAAGCGGCGAATGCGGCTTCGAGCCGTGCAAGCACTTCTGGTTCGCAGCCCTCGGGCATGCCAACCAAACGACCGATTCGCATTCCCTTAACACCTTGGTCCAGCACTGCAGTAAGTGACGGAAGTGGTTGCGGAAGCGACGTGGAGTCGAGTGGGTCGTGCCCACCAATTACTTCCATCAGTAATGCGGCGTCGGCAACTGTGTGCGTGAACGGGCCAACTTGATCGAGGCTGCTGGCGAAAGCAACGATGCCCTGACGACTCACCAAACCATAAGTTGGCTTGACACCGACAAGGCCGCACAACGAAGCCGGTTGACGAATGCTTCCACCCGTGTCGCTGCCCAAACTGGCTGCTGCAAAACCGGCAGCAACCGCGGCAGCGCTGCCGCCGCTTGAACCGCCTGGCACTCGAGAAGTATCGAGTGGGTTGCGCGTTGGACCGAACGCCGAGTTTTCGGTGCTGGAGCCCATTGCAAACTCGTCGAGATTGGTTTTGCCAACCATGACCGCACCCGCTTGTTGCAGACGTGTCACCACGGTTGCGTCGTACGGAGGTTTCCAGCCTTCAAGAATCTTTGATGAGCAGGTGGTGGCGATGCCGCGTGTGCACATGTTGTCTTTGAGCGCAACTGGCACGCCAGCCAAAGCGCCGAGTGCGTTGCCCGCCTTCGCCTGTTCGTCGATGTGTTGAGCAGTTGCGCGAGCCTGATCAGTCGTCACCAAGTTGAACGCATGAATTTCGCCTTCACGTTCGTTGATGCGAGCAAGATGTTGCTCCAGTACAGCGGATGCCGTTGTGGAACCATCGCGGATGGACTGCGCAATCTGAATGGCAGTTGCAAATGGGGTGGCCATTGTTACGACTCCTGCCCTGCGGAAGGCGGAACGCGAAACCGACCGTCGTGTGCGTCGGGTGCTGCGGCCAGCACTTCATCGCGGTCGAGACTTGGCATCACCACGTCTTCGCGAAGAACGTTTTTGAGAGGTACGGCTTGTGCCATTGGCACAACAGCCGAAAGATCCAGTTTGTCGATGTCGCCAAAGTGTTCGAGCATGCCGGACAGCTGCTCGGCCATGGTGGCCATCTCTTGCGGCGTCAAGTTGAGCCTTGCCAAGTTGGCAACTTTTGCGACTGTTTCGATTGAGATGCTGTGCGGAGTTGCCACAACCCTTAATGCTATTGGCTTAACAGGTGGATGAGGACTGCAGATTCTGGGTGAAGCGTGGGTGGTTGCAGCCCAACTGTGGCCAACTGTTGGCCCGTCAGCGTGATCGGGTCTTCGCACCACTGCGGCAACGTTCGCGCACTGCCTTGCACGCCGCCCGGTAACTCCACAAGCCGAACTGCATAACTTGCATGCGGATCTAAACCAAAAACTTTCCACATTGCAGGCACCAGGCTTGCGGCTGTTTGCAGTTGTGCAAAACACAACAGCGCTTCGCGCTTGTCTTGCGAAATCACTCCGTGCGCAACGGCGGATTGCGGGTCAGCTGTAGAAACCTCGTATCGAGCAAAGTTTCCGCCGTGCAGAAGCGCACGATGTTTCTTGTAGATCGCAATGATTTCGGAAAGCGCCGACAACTCGTGCGGCTTTGCTTGCAGCAAGTTCCATTCGATACCGAGATGGCCAAACATTGCCGTTATTCCACGAAACGCAAGTGTGTGCCTTCTGCCCGTGGTGTGAGCAACGGGCGGGCCGATGTGAGCACCCAGCACCTCGATAGGCACCAACATGGAAATGTTCCTCTGAATCTGTTGGCGTTCGAGTGCATCATTGCAGTCGCTTGTCCACACTCGTTCGGTTCGTTGCAACATCGCGTGATCAATTCGGCCACCACCGGATGCGCACGACTCGAACTCGACTGTTGGATGTTTGGCCCGTAGCGAATCGAGCAAGCGATAAACGGCAAGCGTCTGATGATGCGAACCCGCCGCACCGTCGGCGCCGCTGCCGTGAACATGCGCACGATTCATGTCCCACTTGACATAAGCAATGTCGTGATTGCTGAGCAGCGCATCAAGCTGCTGCTCCACATGCGCGAATGCTTCTGGTATTGCCAAATTGAGCACGAGTTGATTGCGCGAAAAAATGGCTGGATACCCGGGTTCGCTCAGCACCCACTCTGGGTGCTGGCGGTACACGTTGCTATCAACGTTCACCATTTCTGGCTCGACCCAAATACCGAACTGCATGCCCAACGAGCGAACGTGGGAGATCAGCGGCTCAAGACCTTGCGGGTACACGTCTTTGGAAACCACCCAATCACCAAGGCCAGCCGCATCGTTTCGACGTGCGCCAAACCAACCATCATCTAGAACAAAGCGCTCGACACCGCACTGGCTGGCGGTTTCGGCCAGCGCACGCAACTGCTGTGCGTCGTGGTTGAAATACACGGCCTCCCATGTGTTGAGCGAAACCTTTCTTGGTTCGCGCATCGAGGAGTGCTTGTTGTTCGCTCGAACGTTGCGATGAAACACCCACGATGCTTCGTTTATGCCTCGATCGGAATGCGCTGCGACAACTAACGGCGTCTCGTATTTTTCACCTGGCTCTAAACACAATTCGCCTGGATGCAACAATTCCCCAAATTGCGCGTACTTGCGGCCATCGGGAAGCACCTCGGCAAACACCGAATGGTTGCCGCTCCATGCCACATGCGCAGCCCACACCTGGCCGGCCCACTCGGTCGTATCGCGCTGCACTGCCCACAGTGCAGGAATGTGTTCGTGAGAAGTTCGGCCACTTCGGTTCTCTGCAATGAACGCGCCGTGCATAAATGGCGTGCGTTGCAATGTTGCTTCCCGCGCCCACCTGCCGCCGAGCGAGAGCAATTCGGTTGCAGACGAATCGATGGGAAGCGTGACCGACAAGTTTGTTAACAAGTAGCGCGTGGTTCCGATGTTTACAAGAGTTGCTCGAGCAGTAAATGCACCCGTGTGCTCCAACGACAGTGTGCAATGCAGCTGCAGTTGTGCAACTTCATCGACGGCAGTGGTAGTAATCGTTTCGTTTGTCGTTGCAACATGCTGCAACGAAAACCGCGGCGCCCACATGCGCCCGCCGGGGCGATGACCGCCTATGCCAGGCCGAGCAAGTGAGCCGTCTGCGTGTGTTGGTACTAACGACAGCGGCGCTTCCACGTCGGCTGCACCAAACACCAGCGGCCTCGATTGTGCAGCTGCCAACGACGCCAGCGCATTGCCCGACAACGAAATGGCCGAACCCCAATAGGAGATGACTGGCGTACCGCTTGCCACGTCGACAACAACTGAAGTTGTTTCGTTGCCGAGGTGATGCAATTGAGGTGAGGGCTGCGAAGTAGACACCACCGCGCACGGTACCTTGAGTGTTGCTCTATGACCACTTCTTCAGGCGCGCCTCGGGTCGACCCGTTTACTGGAACCGTTGTCCATGTGGTTGGGGCCCGCCAGAACCGTCCAAACCTGCCCACTGATGTTTGTCCCTTTTGCGTAGGCGGCCTAGAAGCACCCGAGCCCTATTCGGTGAAGTGGTTTCCCAACCGTTGGCCCGCAATGCCAAACGAGCGGTGCGAAGTGGTGCTGTATTCGCCAGACCACCAACAAACTTTTGCAGGGCTTGGAGTACGTGGTGCACGTGAGGTGCTTGATTTATGGGCCAGTCGAACAGCCGCGCTTGGGCAGCGTGACGATGTTGAACACGTTTTGATTTTTGAAAACCGTGGTCGCGATGTTGGAGCAACGATCGATCACCCGCATGGGCAGATTTATGCGTTTGATCATGTTCCTGCACGCACGGCAGCACGCGTTGCAAACAACTGGGCCCCGCAAACAGCAAGCGCATTGCTTGTTGCCGAGAATGATGGCTGGACAACGTCGGTTCCGCTTGCGTCGGCGTATCCCGTTGCGTTGGAAATAGCACCACAAATCAGGGTGGGCACGCTTGATGAATTAGACAACGAACAACGAGACGCGTGCGCTGCAGCACTGATCGATGCACTCACCCGCATGCAGCAACTCTTTTCTCCAACTATCCCCTACATGCTGTGGGTCAACCAGCGACCAACCACAAATCGGCCCGAGCACGAAAACGCATGGCTCAACATTGAAATAGTTTCGCCTTGGCGGGCTAACAATGTGTTGCGCTACATCGCTGCAGCAGAAGTATCAACGAGCGAGTATTTCAATCCGCTGATTCCGGAAGAGCTGGCTCGGTCGTTGCGGGACGTCCGCGCATCGCAATAATTACCGCCAACGAAGCAGCAAACACAGCGAGCGACACCCATTGGTTGAGGCGCAATCCGCCTGCGCTATTTGCCGGGTCGATGCGTAGCCCCTCGATAAAGAATCGAAACACGGTGTATCCGGCGGTGTAAAAGAAAAACAACCGACCAGCACGCATCGGAACCTTGTTGTCCAGCACGATCAGTGCGCCGCACAACAACAAACAAGCAATCGATTCGTACAGAAATGTTGGATGAAATTGAGTTCCTGCGTTGTACCCAGCCGCCTGGGCTGTGCTCGCCGAAACCTCGAGGCCCCACGGCAGTGTTGTCGGACGACCAAACAGTTCTTGGTTAAACCAGTTGCCCCAGCGGCCAATGCTCTGCGCCAACGGCAGTGCCGGAGCCACACACGTCAGCAGCAACCCGACGGGCAAACCACGCTTGCGCGCGACGCCGATGCCGACCAACGTGCCGAGTGCGATTCCGCCCCAGATGCCGAGGCCGCCCTTCCAAATTTGCACAATTGCGCCCAGGTCGTTGCGGAACAATTGCCAGTCGGTAATCACGTGATACAGCCGCGCACCGATAACGCCAGACGGAACTGCCCACATTGCAATTGCGCTCATGTCGTCTGTGGTGCCGATGCCGCGTTGAACAAGCCGCTTACCGCTGAGCCACACTGCGGCAACAACGCCAAGCGCAATCATTGCGCCGTATGCATTGAGCGTGAGCGGGCCAAGGTCCAAACTGCCGCTTGACGGGCTAGGTATGCCCGCTATCCAATTCACGATTGTGTTACTCGCTTCGCAAATTCGAGAGTCTTTGCATTGACGATGTGCTTCTCAAGATCTTGGGTTGCAACGTGGAAACTCTGCTCGAGCATGACTCGCTCTACTTCGCCACCGTACTGCTCTGCCAGGAAGGTTCCCTGAGCTGGGTCGACAACATGGTCATTGACCGAATTGATCAACAACATCGGAATTTTGATTTGTGGATAGCGCAGCGCAAGTGGTGCTACACCCTCGCTCAACATTGACAATGCTGGCCGCAACGGAGTCGCGTCATACGAGCTCTCTTTCACGTTTGTGTCGGCAATGTCGCTACCGATGGAGTCGATGGTTTCCATACCGCCGTCGATCATCGATTGAATGCCCGCGATCATCTCGTCGCCAACGGGTTGCGCTGCTGGATTAATACACACGATGCCCGCAATTTCTGGGTGTTGCGCCGCAAGCCACAATGTGAGTGCGCCACCCATTGACAAACCAACCACCACCACTTTTTTGCAGCGCGCCGCAAGCGTGTTGTATGCGGCATCTGCATCGCCAGACCAGTCGGCCCAGCGAGTGGTCATCATTTCCTCTACCGATGTTCCGTGGCCAGCAAGTCGGGGCAACTCCACATCGAATCCGGCGTCTGCAAG
>CAZNBF010000047.1:0-7669 GCA_964571325.1 uncultured Acidimicrobium sp. | reverse complement strand
GTTTGTTGTGTATCGGATGGTGCAACCGAGTGAGTGACGCCCGAAAGCCCACCAATGGTGAACAGCACGATCAGACCGATCGCAAACTTCATGGCCGCGGTAAAGACCAACTTTCCACCCCACAACGTGAGTGTCCAGTTGACAATCTTTACGCCGGTTGGAACTGCGATTGCCATGGTTGCAATCGAGAACACGGCGACGGAAACTGGGCCAAGGCCCGATGCGAACATGTGGTGAGCCCATACGCCCCAACCCACGAAACCAATCGCTGCACCCGAGAACACCACGAACGGATAACCAAACAAAGGCTTGCGAGAAAACACTGGGAGCACTTCAGAGATGATGCCAAAGCTTGGAAGGATGAGGATGTACACCTCGGGGTGACCGAAGATCCAGAACAAGTGCTGCCACAAGAGCGGATCGGCGCCGGCAGCGACATCGAAGAATGTTGCACCGAAGTTGCGTTGGAAAGAAAGCAAGAAGAGTGCGACAGTGATAACGGGTACTGCGAACAACAACAGGAACTGCACAACAAGCTGCAGCCAAGTGAATACCGGCATGCGCATGAGCTTCATTCCAGGAGCCCTCATGTTGAGCACCGTGGTGATCAAGTTGACCGCACCAGCCAACGATGAGATGCCGGTGATTTGCAAACCAAGTGCCCAGAAGTCAATTCCGTGGCTTGGCGAAAACACTGGGCCGGAGTTTGGCGCATACATGAACCAACCGCCGTCGGCGGCGCCACCCAAGAACCACGAGAGGTTGATGAAAATTCCGCCGAAGAGCAATGCCCAGAAACTGAACGCGTTGATGCGCGGGAATGCAACGTCGCGCGCGCCAATTTGCAACGGAATGAAATAGTTGGCAAGGCCTGCAGCCATCGGCATAACGAACAAGAACACCATCGTTGTTGCGTGCATGGTGAACATTTGGTTGTACAAGTCCGCATTAAGCACCTTGCCGTTTGGAGCCGCTAGCTGCAAACGAATGAGCACCGCTTCAAGGCCGCCAACGATGAAAAAGAACATGGCAGTTGCCATGTACATGATGCCGAGTTTTTTATGGTCGACAGTAAACAGCCATGCCTTCCAGCCACCAGTTGTTACTGGGCGTCGAAGCGTGCCGAGCGACGACGAAGGGGTCGCCGGCGCAATAACCGCTGGAGTCGTAGTGACACTTGGACGCTCGATGATGGCCATGTTGTTCTCCGGTTATTTCAGCGTCAATAGGTAGGCGACAAGTTTTTCAATATCAGATTCGGTCAGACCAAGATTTGGCATTCCGCGGTACTTGCCACCTGTGCTCTCGAGCAATGCAGGGTTGGCGTACATCGGCTTCATTGCTGGTGCATTTCGCAACCAACCACGCAAATCAGACTGGTTGAGGCAATCTTCGGAAACACCAGCAAGGTACTTGGCACCGAACGATGCACTGTCCGACTTCCACACTTCGTCGCGACATTCTGGCGTGACCAAATCAAACATTGCGCCAGCAAACGTGTTGCGGCTCATGAGATGAGAAAGGTTTGGTGCAGCGCCAGCAACCAAGTTTTCATCCGGCGCTGCAATCACTGCGGTGCCGTCGGCGCGCTTCAGACCATTGACTTGATGGCAACGTACACACTGATTGAGGAAGACGGTTTCGCCCTCTTTGGCAAGCGTTGCTTCCATCGGTGATGCATACGGCTTCAATTGGTTAGCAACCCACTTCGCAAAATCTTCTTTGCTTAACGCAATCGCTTCCATGCGCATGTTGGCATGAGAAAGACCACAGAACTCGGTGCATTGACCGGCGTAAATTCCCGGCTCGTCGGCTTCGATGCGGTTGAGGTGCACACGACCAGGCACAGCATCACGCTTGCCATTAAGCGATGGGATCCAATATGAGTGGATAACGTCGCGGCTTGTTTGACGCAACATCACTTTGGTGCCAACAGGGAAAACTATTTGGCCAGAAGTGATAATCGGTTGCGTAATGCCGTATTCGTTTTGCACTGGGTAGTCGTATTCCCACCACCACTGCTGTCCGGTGACATTGATAATCATCTCGGTGTCGTCGGTTTTGGCAAGATCGAACACGGTGCGGAATGTGAACACACCAACCACCGCAAGAATAAGTGCGGGAATAATGGTGAGGGTAATTTCAAGCGCAGGGTTTCCATGTGTTTGATGTGGAATTGGCTGGCCGCGATCCTTGAACTTGATCACTGCGACAACGACTGCAACAAACACGATGACACCAATGATCCCCGCGACTGCGAAAACTGGTTTTTGCAGTGTGTCAATCTTTTGTGCGTTGGGGCCTTTTGGCGCCCAAGTGTCTTGCGGAGCATTGCTCGCGCAACCCGCGAGAACAACGGCAGTGCCAACTCCATACAACGCCGGCTTCAAGCGACCAAACATGGATGTCAGCCTATTGAGGCGATTCTTGGAGTGTCGGAGGGAGGTTTCGTGAATCACGGCACGACCACTTCGATGCTTTGGCCGCTCAATCCAGCGACTTCAAGGGAAAATGGCTCTCCGGCAACCGCTGGCTTGGGAATGATCAGCGTCAGTGCTTGTTCTGCACCCTGTGGAATTAGTTGGGTGCACGTCTCAACTTTTTCCTTGACACCATCGGTCACCATCTTTTCGCCAAGATGAGCCACCAGTCGGAACTCGCCATCATCCAAGTTGCGGAAGACGATGTTGGTTGGGTTTGCGCGTGGGATCGTGATGCTCTGCCGTTCACCATTAATTCCCTGGACGCGAGCAATCAACTTCCCACCAGACAATTCGATAACAGTGTCAATCGAGCTCGTCAGCGAAACACCTTCAAGCGGCAACTTGTCAAAATATTTCGACGCCTCGGCACCGCACTCGCGATGCATGTAGTGATCTTCTTCTGCTGCAGATGCAAGATCTTCGCGAAGGCCAGAATTCATCGACCCAATTCCGGCTGCAACAATGCCGAGGGCGCCAACAACGCAAATTGATAACACCAGTGAACGCTTGAGCGCTGGCTTAAACGCGAACAAAATACCCGCCAACAAAATAAGCGTTGACAGCACTATGAAGATGACGGCGCCGGCGCTCTTGTCGATGGCCAACATGATGCGCGAGAACGAAAAGATGATGACGCCAAGACCAACTGCTGCGAGAACCGGAAACTCAATTGGGTTCATCAGGCGCTTGCGTAATGTTGCGTTATACGCGCTGTCGCTCGAAGCACGCTCGCTCCACGATTGCACCGCCCATTCAACAAACGTGGCGAGAAGGAAAATGATTCCGAACAGCGCAACGATCGGCGTTGTAATTGTTCCAACAAGCAACAACGCTGCACCCGCTGCACCAACGAGTGGCCACATAGACGCGGTTGGCTGCTCTGACAATACGGATGAGTCGCCCAGTTCGGTGTCGCCATCGCGAGTGAACACCACCATCGTTGCCAAAAAGGCCGTGGCGGCAACGAGACCAAACAGTGCCGTAGCGCCAAGAGCCGATGGGTGGATCAACAACATATAGACGCCAAATGAAACCACCGATAGAGCGGTGAGGCCGATAAAGAATTTTGAACCGTTATTCAGCATGTTCGTCCCTACTTCTGCACGTACACAACGAACCACAGTGCGCAAAACACCACAGTGAGGAAATACCAATACATCGCGTGCGCCGTCATCACTTGCTTGTCACCAAGGCGCCCGGCTGTTGCTCGAAACATCGCAACTAGTGAAAACGCCACTCCGGATGCGAGCAACACCAACATGGTGCCAGTGACTGCATAAAACATTGTTTGGTAAGCGCCGTCTCGAACGCCCATGCCCATCTGCATGTAAATGGCGGCCTGCGCGTTGATGGCAGCAACGCCAATGAAGCCCGTGATCAAAGTTGCCAACGTTGCATGCGAAGAATCGTTACGACGAGCCGAGTACACGCCCCACTGCGCCATGATGCACGCAACGACCATGGTGATCATCAACGTGTTGGCAGCAACTTCCGGAACCTTGATCTCGGATGGCAGCCAATCATGAATCAATTTGCCCTTTTCGTCCGTGCGCAACGGTGATGCATCTCGAAACTTGAACCAGATGGCGAGCATGCCAAACATCAACATGGTGCCTGCAGCGCACACCGCAGCAGTGCCCATGACCAACGAGTTGCGGTTTGCTGGTTGTGGGCCGGCTGGCAATGTTCGTGCAGTTGCAGTGCTCATTGCGCTCCTCCATCAACAGACCACTCGAGTGTTCGTGCATCCCAAGGATCTTCAGATGCTTTTGCACCCGACATGCGCGCGCGAATCACGGTTGCGACACCAGCAAGTACACACAGCGCCATGAGTGCATGACCGCCCGTTGATAAAACATTCCACAACGATTGCGGGCCGGAGTAATCGAAATCAGATGCGACGTCTGCAGGCTGATCGGCAAAACCTGCAATGTAATACGGCAACGAAGCCAACACTGTTGCTATAAAGCCCAACACGCCAAGCCCTACAACGGCTACATCGGACAACATCTTTCCCCAAATTCGTGGGCCCCAAAATGCGAGCGCGCCCCAAGCAACGAGCACAGACCCGTATGTGAGATAAGTGAGTGCGGCTTCGTCGAACACTGTTCCAGCCAAGCCGGCCTGCTCAACTCGTTGCACGGCATTACCCAGCATTGCGGTCATGATCATTCCAACACCAAGCGCTGTTGGGAAAAACGGTGCGATGATCTTTGGCTTACCGGAAATCACTGCAAGCAGTGCAGTTGCCAGCACAATGACAAGGCCGAGTAGTGGCAACAGGTTGTACAGGGCGTAAGGAACAAAGCTCTTCGCTTTGTCGGTGAGCGAACCCGACCAGTTCAACGAGTGGGAGGTCTGTGAAACAGTGCCAACAAGCGCCGTGGAAATCAAACCCAAGCCAATGACGACAGCTCCGCGCAATGGCTGCTTTGCGCGAGCCATCACTGGTGTCATGTCGGCAAGCACACCGAGTGCGACCACCACGTAGATGAATGTTTGAGGCTGCGTAAAGGCCCAGCCCAACCACGTCATCAGGCCTTCATTGCCACCAAATGCAAGGCGGTCATAATGATGATCGACCGCTGTAAAAATGATTGTGCCGAGCATGACGGGAAGTGTGAGCAACAACGCCGCTGCTCCAACAAGTGACGACCAGGCAAGCATTGGCGCATCTGCCAACGACATACCTGCAGTGCGAGCGGTGAGCACCGTTGAGAACAACGAAACCGATGCGGCAAGAGCGCCCAAGACGGACAACGCCAAACCAATCAAATAGAGATCAACCATCTGCGCATTGCCGCCGCCAGGGCCGCCATTTGCGGCGATCGCACCAACAATTAAGCCGCTGCCGATGAGCCAAAGATAAAAACCGAGCGATGCAACACGGGCAAAACTGATCGCGCGCGCACCAACCTGCATTGGCACAACGACAATTGCGAGCCCAATAAACAACGGAATCATCACACCAAACGAAGCAAGCGTGCGAACGAGTGAGAAGAGCTGCAGCACGCTGTCTGCTGGGACGAGAGAGGAATCACTTGCGATGCGTTCGGCCCCCAAGATGGTGGAGACCACAACCATCGTTGCCAGCCACACTGCTGCCCCACCAATAAACAATCGACCAATGCGGCGATGATCCGTAGTGGTCAGCCATTCGCCCGCCAGCCCGAGTGCGGTTGGGTGAGGGGAATGGGCGAGGGAGGGCACTTCAACCGTGGACATAACGCTTACGACACTAACAATGCAGAGGCGCTCTATCCGAACTTCCCTGCCGTCGAACTAGGACGCTGAAATCAGCAAAACGTCCAGGGTCAGGGCAAGAAAGATCGCCGATACATAAGTAATAGAAAACGAAAAAAGCCTCATCGAACGGGCTTCCGTGGGGTTTGAGCCAAGTGCAATAGTTCCAATGACAAATGCCACTCCAAACACCAACGCTGTAATTCCATATATAAGGCCAAGATTGGCCACGGGAACGAGGACCAACGTAGAAACCGTGAGGACGACCGAATAGGCAATCATCGAACGGATGGTCTCTTTCATCGAGGCAACGACGGGCAACATGGGCACACCCGCCGCTCGATAATCCTCGGTGTGGCGAATTGCTAGAGCCCAGAAGTGCGGCGGGGTCCAGAGGAAGATGATGACGAACAGCACGACTGGCGCCCAGCCAAGCGAATTGGTGACTGCGGCCCAGCCCACCAAGACAGGAACAGCCCCGGCGGCACCGCCAATCACAATGTTTTGCTTGCTCGAGCGCTTCAACCACATGGAGTACACAAACACGTAAAAGGCTGTGGCCGACATTGCCAAGCACGCGGCGAGCAGATTGGCGCCCGCAAAAAGAATGACGAATGCAACGACTTCCAGCGTGATCGCAAACACCAGCGCATTGCGCGGCCGAATTGCGCCCGTGGCAAGCGGCCGATTTTTGGTGCGCTCCATCAATTTGTCGATGTCTCGATCGATGTACATGTTGATGGCATTCGCCCCTGCCGCAGCAAGCCATCCACCAACAAATGTCCAGACCATTAGCCAGACAGAGGGCCATCCCCTTTGCGCCAAGACCATGGTGGGAATGGTGATCACTAAGAGCAACTCCACAATGCGCGGCTTCGTCAGCGCTATGTACGAGCCAACTTTGGAACGCTGGGCCGCTGGCTTGTCACCGTGGCTGAACAGTTTGGTGGTCAAACGAGATGGAACAAGAGGTCGAACACCGAGAGCCACGGCTCAAGGTTACGGCACAATGGAGTGGTGAGCGACACCGATGTACAACCAGTTGACGTACGCGACCCGAGTGTTGCCGACGACACCGACATTGATCGCCCATGGATTGTGCTCGTCTGGAACGACCCCATCAACCTGATGTCGTATGTCACTCTCGTGTTGCAAAAACTTTTCGGTTACAGCCTGGAAAAAGCAACTGCGCTGATGTTGGACGTGCACCACAAAGGCCGAGCGGTTGTTTCAAACGGGACACGTGAGCGCGCCGAACTCGATGTTTATCGTTTGCACGAGCACGGCCTTTGGGCGACCATGCAAAAAGAAGACGCTTCGTAATGGCGCGGAAGTATTCGGGGCCAGTACAAACATTGCCGGGCGGGCGCTTCTCGCTCTCACTTGAAGTGCAAGACCGAGCTTCGCTTGTTGCGCTCATTGTCCAGTTGCGGGAGATATTGCTCACCACTTCTACTGCCGACAACATGCGCAGGCTCTTCCCCGCTGCATATCACCAAGACCCAGAACACGACGCCGAATATCAAAGACTGATGCGCGACGAATTACTTGCGTCGCGACTGCAATCGATGAACACCGCTAGCGAAATGTTGCAGCGCGACCCAACAAGCAAGTCGATCGAGCTCACCGCGGCAGAACTTGAAGAGTTCATGCGCTCCATCAACAACCTTCGCCTCGTGATCGGGACCATGCTCGATATTCAGGAAAGCGACGATCTGTACGAAGATGACGAGGTGGAAGAGGATGACCCCTCGGGCGTGCATCGCCAGCTATATCACTACCTTGGCTGGCTTTTAGAGTGGGTGGTCACTGCGCAAAGCGCGGCGCTATAGGGTGGAATGCCCAGAGGGAATTGAGCCATCTCACTGATAGATTTCTAGGGCTCTCTCAACTAAATATTCGTCCATGCCCCCATCGTCTAGTGGCCTAGGACACCACCCTTT